>NZ_JAUBPW010000054.1:0-49484 GCF_036700965.1 Microcoleus sp. Pol8_D6
TTTTATTCTTTATATTTGGGTACTAATTCACCAAAGGTACACCTACTAACTGTAGCACTATTTTAGGAAATTGGTATTAGACCTCTGCAATAATTATTGTGGAACAGGCATCCTGCCTGTTCAAGACTTGCTTTTCACGAGAGGTCTATTAGTTATTAGTCCTTAGTTATTTAGTAGCAATTAGCAATTAGCAATGTCCGATGCCCGATGCCCGATGCCCGATGCCCAATAACTACTCTTCATAATCGATCAAAACTTGTACCCAGCTTGGTGGCCGCGGAATTGGATTTCCCAAACGATCTAATAGCAGCAAAGCTACTAAATGCACTACAAATAAATAGACAATATTGTTAACCAAAATCATCCCGGCGGCGATCGCCCCAATTGTGTTCAAACTCGGTACATTAAGCCAGCCCAGCTTCACAAACACCCATTCCACCATCTCTGTTACCTGGGCCGTTACGTAAACCCATAGATCTTGACCCACCAACGCCGACAGCAGCCAAAACCGAAAAAAGAAGCCGACAGTACCAATGACAGCGCCCACACTAATAGAGAGTGACCAACTCGCTTTACGCCTCCAAAGTCCTCCCAGCGCAACTCCCATTATTCCAAAAGGCATCACGTATAAAATGCTGCGCGTCGGGCCCATGAGTACCGACAACAGCAAACCCGATACCAAAGCTGCCATCCAAGCGGCTCGGTTGCCCCAGCGCAAGTAAACCAGGGCGATGGGTATCGGGAAAAAAACCCGCAGCAAAGGCCCCAGCGGAAAGTAATAATTTACCAGCCAAATTAAGCTAGCGGTACTTGCCAAAAAAGCCGTTTCTACCAGCCTTAAAGGCGCTTCCCCAGAGGCGCGCTTCCCCGGATCGGGATTGGTGCGATCGCCAGCCATTGCTGAAATATCGGCGGTTTGCGGCTCGTTATTTGTACTGGGTGAACTACTCGAATTAGACGCAGCATCTGCTGACAAAAAATCACTCATCCGATTTTAGATTTTAGATTTTAGATTTTAGATTTTACGGGACTTGCGCCCCATACGGCTGATTCCCGATTTTCCGATTTTAGATTTTAGATTTTAGATTTTAGATTTTAGATTTTACGGGACTTGCGCCCCATACGGCTGATTCCCGGTTTCACTGTTTGGATGCCTCGCCGCCAAATTTAATATTGCTCGCAGAAACCGGGTTTAGGTAGGAACGCAAGTCTTATTTTAGATGGGTTTTCTCAGCCTAAATTTTCAGCAGCATTATTTTTCAATTTTGGCTTCCTGGATTACCAAAACCGAACAAGATGCGTGGTGAACGACATAATTGCTGACGCTGCCGAGGAAAGCTTCTGTGAACCCCGTGCGGCCACGCCTCCCCAACACTATTAAATCTGCGCCCCAATTTTCGGCGGATTCACAGATACAATGCCCCGGATCGCCCTCCATTTTGCAGTCAAATTCCACTTGCAATCCTTTGTTTGCTGCGGCGTCGCAGTAATTTTTCAGCAAACCAGAAGCCTGTTTTACCTCCCTTTCCAGCCGCAAACGTTGAGCTTGATAAGCTTGATCCATTAACTCGACATTCATGCCCAAATCTACCGGAATTGGCACTGCCGTCTCGCCCAGCGAGTTAACAGTAACGCAGTTAAAGAGCATCACCTCGGCACGATCGTTCAGAGCTAATTCTAAAGCTTGAGTGAAGACGCGGTGGCCGAGTTCAGAATCATCTAAGGCGGCGAAAATTTTCTTAAAACTCACAGCTTTACCTCCTGCGGGAAATCATTAATATCAGTTAGTTAACAGAGAGTGCTTTTGAATTAGATTCAATAAAAGCAAACTCTGATACTTCTAGACTAACAGACGCTCTAAGGCGTGCAGGTCGGGAATGCACAAAACGTCACGTTCGCGCTGAATAGTTCCTTTTTTTTCCAGCTTGCTCAGCACTCGCGTTACTGTTTCGCGAGCCAGCCCGCTGAGACTGCTCAGTTCTCTGTGTGGCAGGTTCGGTATTTCAGTACCTCCTGTTTCCAGGATTTTTTTGCCTTGCCCCTCTGCCAAAAATAATAGAATATCTGCTACTCGCGACGTACTGTCAGACTCTCGCAAACGCAGGCGGCGGTTGACTTGTCGCAGGCGACGCGCCATCAGTTGAGCTAGGCGAATGCCTGCTAGCGGCTCGGTATGAATGAGCTGCACAAAATCCTGAGATGGCATATTGCCGATCAGTGTCGGGGCTAGGGTGATCACATCTGTCGATCGGGGTGCTTCTTCGATCGCGGCCATTTCCCCGAATAATTCTCCTTTCCCTAAAATATTCAGTGTTACTTCTTTTCCGTCTAGGTTGTAGGTGCGAATTTTCACCCAACCATCCAATATAAAATACACTGATGTTCCCCAGTCATTTTCGAGTAAAATCACTTGATTTGACGGATGACTGCGGGTAACGATGTGGACAGTTGCTCTCTCGATTACAGGATCGGGTAATCCTGCAAAAAAAGGAGTAGAAACTATCAATTGATTTATATTAGAATTCGGATCTCGGGTGTTAAAGCGGTCTTCCATGAGGCCATCATTTTAATTTATGCGCTTGAGCTGCGCTGGGCAGTTAGAAATAGCTTGCAGCCGAGTCATTCGATTTGAGATTCAAGATTTGAGAAACAATGATCTAAAATCAAGGATCTAAAATCGGCAATTTTACCTCTAAAGTTTTGCGGTCAAAGGCTCAATATGGGAATTAATAGCCTCAAGCTCTGATTGGGAGCTAGAAACTAAAGAATATACCATAATTTTTTAGATATATACCACTGAGCAAATTTTATTAACAAAATTTTAGCAATGTGGCAAACGACTGAGCCGATCGAATTACCTTTGAAAGCACTTCGCGAAGACAAGCTTAACACTGCTGAGAGATTTGTTGTCACTCTCGCCCTGCTGTCGAGAAGGTAGAATCCACGAGTACAAGCCTGCAAGCACGGTAGACAGATCCCAAATCCAAACTGCCTAGAACCAGGCTAATGTCAGCACGATCGGCAAAATCCCCAGCCATTGCGAGCCTAAAGACAGGCGCTCTTGGCGAGCGAAACCCACCCACCTCCCAGCAAACTTTTCTGCTACCCCAAGATTATTGTACCATTAGTATCTAGTCATGAAGACAGATAAAAGGCTATAATCAAAGGTTACTCAAATCCAGTATACGGGGACAATCCCGAATCTCGGTATCCCAAATCGCAAATTGTTTGAGGTTTTTTCCAAGTCGGTGAAAGATGAAGAGACAGTGGCGCCCCACCATGCTAACTAAACTCGCGGTGACAGTGTGCGGCCCGCCGTTTCAGCCGGTGAAGGCAAAAGTTCGTCGGGATCGCAGCTATTCCGAGCAGGAATCAGCCTCCGGGCAGGGAAACTCGCCCCTGAGTCGCAGAATTTGAAAGCACTTGGAATTGATAGAAGCGGGCATTTGGTGCGGAAGTACCGGCTAACCTATGATAGGCAATAGAAGTTATCCGCAGACAAAACGTTAATTAACAGTTGTCAGAAAATATTAGTGAATTATTGACTGACTCGCATTCAGATTATTCTATCTATTGGCATCGCTGCCGCCTGACTTCAGTCTTTTTTCGGTAAAGTTTCTCCCAAGCCGCATTCCCAGAGGTTCCGCCCTTGAATTCTCAGAAGTACAAAATTCAAGCACTGATTGCTGAGATTGACGAGGTACTCAGCAAGCCCGCACCCCGCTTGCCTTGGACGGGTTCTCTTGATACTGTCCACCAGCGCCAACTTTTAGAGCGAGTTCGCGCTTATCTGGTTTCCTCAGACTCAAAGCTAACGGCCCCAAAGGCCCCCGCCCGCCCAAATGTGCGCCCACAACCAGTTCCAGTACCCAAAGTGCCTCTGCCCGCTCCTGGCCCCTCAGCAGCAGAGCAAATCATGCTTGCCGTAACCGGAGAAATCAGCCACCTGCGTTCCAGCCTGACAGGGCCGCTCCAAGAAGATATAGAAGCTCTGCGGCAAGAGCAGCAAGCTCTAATTCAAGAAATCAAACAGCTAGAAGCAAAACGGCAGCAGCAACAATCCCTAGCTCAGCAACAAGCCAACCAACAACAAATCATTGCTGAATTCTTGCAGGTACTGACTGGTCGCTTGGAAGAAACCTTGACTAGCGATTTCTCCCAAATTCTCAGTTCCCTAGAAAATCAGTTATTGCAAAGCATCTCAGCACCATACTCTTTGGGCAGTGCGCCTGATGAACAATCGGCTATTGACGTAACACTTAACCGACAAACCTCAGAAGAAAACCCGCTGCTGACGCCGGCTCAGAGGTTGGAGCAAATGCAACTTTTCCAATCTCATGCTGACAGTCTGCTGATGAGTCTCGATTCTAGGATGGCTATCGTGTTCGAGGCTTTGCAAGCAAATCTGCAAAGCTATCAAGCTTCCTTGAGACAAGAACTCGAAAATATGTACGGTTTGAGCCAGCAGAGCGAGGCGATGTTCGCGGCTTTGGTCAACCACTTAGCTGCACAGTTGGGGCGAGAAGCTTCATCCTACGTTCAACAGCCGATCGATTTAGCAAATAATCTCGAAACCGTCACCCCAACAGCAGCCGATCAATCTCCTGTCGCTCCAGCCCCTTCAAATACTGCGATCGAGCACTCAGCCGCAGAGACTCTGACGGAAGACTCGGTGCAGGAAATTCGCACCGGCGAATTCGGAGAACAAGACAGATTTCCCTACGCTGGTACAGAAATTTCTCCGCAATTCAGACAGTTGAGGCGCGACCGCGACCGCATTCAAGCCCCAGGTTTGCTCCCGGAGTCGGAAGATAATTTGTTTGGTTCTACCCCCGAAATATCTCGAAATGCAGCTCGGTTTACTGGCGGTGAATCGGAGAATAGGTTAACAGAAACAGAAGAAGAGATTGAGGATTTGTATGCAAGTTTGTTTGCGGGAGAAGCGGTTCCTGAAGTAGAATTAGAAATCGAAAGTTTCCCGGTAGGAAATAATGTAATTGAGACCAAAAGTGAAGGTGTAGAATATCAAGAGGCGACGGATCAGGAAACTGCCGAATCGCTAAAAATGACCGAAGATTTGTTTATAAATCTGCTGGATGAAGGCGAATCTCTGGAAGAGACTTTAGTAGATGAAGGTTCAGACTTTGTAAGGGGGAATTCTGTAGAGTCTCTAACTTTAGATAGTGCAGATTTATTTGAACCGCAAGTGGCAACACTACCTCAAGTTTCAGAAGCACCACCCTCAACCGCTGAGGTGCAACTTGAGGGGGACGATCGAGAAAATCTAGAAACGGCTCAAAACCTCAGCGAGCAGTTCAGCGCTACTGAGACTCAATCAGCAGCTTCGCCGTTGAGAACGCCTGTAGAAATTAGCCCGAACCAACCCAGTGCCACGCCCGCTGTACCAAGTGCCGGTGACGTTCAAACTGGTGAATTCGACTCATCCTCGCAGCGGCTCGATGATGGGTACATCCAAGCTTCGCCGGACGAGGATTTGCTGCCGGTCGAGGCATTAGAAGATGACCTCGATCGAGCTCTAAATTTGGACAACAATACTCTGGAACTTTTGGAGGCAGACCTCTACAATCTGGAGGGATTGGAAAATACTAGCTTCGGGCGATCGAATTTCTCAGTCGCTAACAGCTTGGATTTATCGGCGAGTTCCCCCGAAGGCATTCCAAACAATCCCTTTGCGGAGGCGGCAGAGGAAGAACTCGGCACGCTGGAGGATTTGTTCTCCGATGTGTTGGAACTTTCATCTGAGGATGAACCTTTTGTTTTGGAAAACGAACTTGAGGATGATTTGTTTGCTGAGGAAGATGACTCGAATTTGACGCTAGACGAGATTTTGGCTAGTTTAACCGAGACCGATCGACCTTCGACTGATTCTCCCCCTCCAGAAACTGCCGAAACTAACGAACTGCGATCGAGTCCTCCAGAAAGTCAAAAAAAAAACCTAATTTCGACAGAGAGTAAAGCAGCAGTTGTTGAGGGCAAAACCGATTTTAGCGAGTTAGCCGGGACACAGCAGCAAGACTCGGCTGGGCATTCTGCAGCAGGTGCGATCGCCCCATCCCCAGAACGCCGGAATTCTAGCTGGTATTTGGGCATTGATTTCGGTTCCAGTGGCTTGTCTGCGGCTTTGGTCGATCGCACCAGCGGCCAGTTGCACCCAATTTACTGGGAAGCATCGCAGGCTGAGGCTTCCCCAGCAGACGCCAGCTTTCGGATTCCCTCGGCTGCGGTGCTGGCGGAAACAGCCCCAGGAAGCCCAGGGTCAGAGGTGACAGTCAAGTCGGTGGGATTCCGACCCCAGGCTTTGGCGGCAGGAGAATTTTTACTGGAAAATTTTAAATGGCCTTTAAAGGTGGGCATCCCTTATCAGCGGGAGGCTGCTGGGATGTACGAACCGCTGTTGCAGTGGTCGCCCTTGCAGGCTTTTTCGATCGCCTTGCCACTGCAAGCTGTGCGGGCGCTGCTGGCTACTTTGAATCCGAGGACGCAGGGGCAAAAATTTGCTGAATCCGAGGAAATTTTGGATTCTGCAATGCCGAGGGCGAATTTTGCCGGATTGCCAGTTTCCAATTTAATTTGTAGGGCTTCGGGACTGACGCCCGAAACTCTCGATGCGGCGCTTTTAGACTTGCAAGGTGTAATTTTGGGGACTCCGGCCGGTTGGTCGGATGTTTATATGTTTAATCTGCGGGAGGCGGTTTTGGGCGCGTCTCTGGTGGCTTCTGGTTCGCAAATTTTTGTGGTGGAAGATGCGATCGCCACTTTGCTTGCTGCTGTAACTCCTGTGAAAAATGGCATGGAAGCCGAGTCGTCAGCCGTGGATTCTGCTAAGGGCACTGAAGAAGCTGCACCGCTGACTGTGAATGCTTCCTCTTTTAGCGGGGGAACTTTGATTTTGAATGCGGGGGCGGCGACGGTGGAATTAGCTTTAGTTGAGTTGCCGTCCAATCTTCAAGATTTAACTCGTGCTGATTTTACTTGCCAGAGTTTTGGTTTTGCTGGCGATGCTTTCGATCAGGATATTATCTGTCAGTTGTTGGCTAAAAATGAAACTTGGGGAATGTCGATCGATTTGCCACGTCCTGGCCATCCAGATTTGCCGAACCGCTATCAATTGCAGCAGCAGTTACAAGGTTCTGTTTTTGGCCTGCAATTGTTAGAGGCGGCAAGGCAAATAAAAGTTATTTTGCAACATCAAAAAAGTTTTAGTTTGGATATTGGCCAGCAGCATTGGGATGTGAAGCGCAAAGATTTGGAAAGTCTCGTTTTAGTGCCTTTTGTGCAGCAGTTGAACCGTGAATTGAATGCTTTGCTGAGCCGCGCGGGAATGTCGCCGGCGGGGATTAATCAGGCGATTTGTGCGGGGGGTATGGGTGCTTGGCCTGCGATCGCCCGCTGGTTGCGGCAGAAGTTGCCGAATGCGATCGTGGTTCAAGACCAGGAATTGCAGGGCGATCGAGATATTTTTGAGATTCACAATTCTGCATTAAATTCTGTATCTCAAAGTACCAATTTTTCCCAAAAATTTGGTCGAGTTGCCTGCGGGTTGGCGAGTTTGGCTCTCTATCCTCACATTTTGGATTTGTCGCAGCAGCAGTACAGCGACTTTTTTTTGCTGTGGGAATTAATGCAGGTTTTGGGTGAGGAAACTCTGAGCTTTCAGGAAATTTTGCAGTTGTTGGAACGCCAAGGCGTAAATACCCGCACCTGCGAACCCCGAGTTTTGCGGATTTTGGAAGGAAATTTGCCGGCGGGACTTGTGCCTGCGGACGAAGATTTCATGCTGTTGGTCGAGGAGTCGAGGCAAAATCCTGATTGGGAAGAAATTTTGGCTGAGCCGCTTTTCTTTGAAGATGTCTCACGGGGTTATCGTTTGAATCTCGAACACGCCTCTGTTGTTCGTGAATATTTAGGCAAACTCGCCTCTAGCAGCCAGCAAAAATTGTTAGAGCCGCTAACACTTGCTTGGGATGTTCGCACTGATATTTATCGCTAAACGGCAAAAAACCCGGTTTCTCAGTAGAATCCTCCCTGTCTTCCGGGAAGAGCCCTAGCTGAAACCAGGTTTTTTTGGGTACTGGACTAACTTTTTTATGTAAAATTACGTAATTTTACATAAAGTTTATACGTTTTTATAAAAGGTACATAGAAACTTTATAAAAGTGTGATGGCTTTTTAAAGATTGTGCAAAGCTCAGCTCTTCAGGTTCTGAAGATTTGGGATGGCTAATAAGATGGACGTAAGAGATCGTTAAAGTTGAGAGAAATCATATGAAATTTCCGATGGGTGTCTCGTCTAAATCATCATTATCCGAAATGCTGTCCTTATTTTTTCAAGAATCTACTTACAAAGTCTGTGTATCAAAACAACAGCATCACCGATCCGTAACGAGCAAGGTAAAGCGGGCGATCGATATTTTGGGTGCGCTGCTGGGACTGGCAATTGCTGCTGTGGTGGCGGTGCCGGTGGCTGTGGCGATGCTATTAGACAATCCGGGCCCGCTGCTGTACAGTCAAGTCCGCTGCAGCTTCAAAGGGCGACATTTCAGAATATGGAAGTTTCGATCCATGGTTGTCGGTGCAGAAAATCTCAAACATTTAGTTAGCAACCAAGCCAAGGGTCACATTTTTAAGAATGAAAATGACCCGCGAATTACCCGCGTCGGCCGCTTCTTGCGGAGCACGAGTTTGGACGAGTTGCCTCAATTCTGGAATGTGTTAGTTGGCGACATGAGTTTAGTGGGAACTCGACCGCCAACTCCCGATGAAGTTGCTGCCTATGACGAGTTCCACTGGCAGCGTTTAAATGTCAAACCCGGTCTGACTGGGGAGTGGCAAGTCAACGGACGGTCTAGAGTTAAAGACTTTGACGAGATTGTCCGCATGGATCTCGACTATCAGGGCAAGTGGTCTGTTGTCTACGACATCACTCTGATTTGCAAAACAATTTTGGTTGTCTTGAGTAAAAACGGTGCGTGTTAATAGACTTGCTATTTTGGGGGGTTTTTGGATTTTAAATTTTAGGAAAAAATAGGGGATGAAATAGTAGGAAACGGATTAAATATATGTTAATAGAATTAGCGATTGGTGACGCTTACGGTGCGGGTTTTGAATTTGTTGACCAGCAGACGATCGAATTGTACAACAATCTCAACGGTTACATCAAGCATCCCCGCCACGACATCCAGCCTGGATGTTACACAGACGATACGCAGATGAGTTTAGCCGTCGCAGAAGCTATCGTCAGCCGAGAACCTTGGACACCGGAACTTTTAGCCAGCAAATTTGTTGCAGCTTTTCAGCGCGATCGGCGATTTGGTTATGCTGGTAAATTTTACAATTTTTTGCTACAAGTTCAAGACGGAAAAGAATTCTTAGAAAAAATTCACTCCGCTAGCGATAAAAGCGGATCGGCGATGCGAGCCGGGCCGATTGGCATTTTTCCTACTATTGAAAAAGTCATCGAAAATGCTACCCTTCAAGCTGCCATTACTCACAACACTCCTGATGGCATTAATGCAGCTATAGCAGCAGCTTTGATGTCCCATTACTTTATTTATCAGCTAGGTTTAAAGAAAAATTTGGGAAATTTTCTAGAAAGGCACGTCGCTGGTGAGTGGTCGATACCTTGGCAAGGAGAAGTCAGCGTTAAAGGTTTGGTCTGTGTTAGAGCAGCTATTACTGCCGTCATGCGAAATGATAGTATGAGCAAACTGCTCCAAGATTGCATTGCCTTTTCGGGAGATGTCGATACAGTAGCAACTATTGCTTTAGCTGCTGGTTCCTGTAGCAGTGAAATTGCCCAAGACCTGCCAGAAAATCTGGTACAAGGATTAGAAAATCAATCTTACGGTCGAGATTATATCATAGAACTGGATCGAAAGTTAATGAATTGTGCGATCGACTTCTGACTTCTTCCTGAGATAGGTTATATCATTTCCGGTTACACTCATACATGATGTTGACGGTTGACGCCGTGAACGCCGTGAACAGTCAACAGTCAACAGTGAACTCGAATTTACTATTCCGATGCTAACGGATTTGATATTACATCCGTTAAATCCCTTACACTACTTCGTTGCCAAACTTCTTTCTATTAGGACTAAGGCCAACTGTCACAAATAGGGTTAAATTTTAGGTATGTAGTTGTGCTTGGGCCCTCTTTCCTAAGCTAAGAGCGCTAAAGCGCAACTACATACCTTTGTTTAATGTGCCAGTTGGCCTTAGTCCTATCTCTTATGAATTTGCCTAATTTGATTACTTTTTCTCGCTTACTGGGAGTACCTTTTCTGCTCTACGGTTTGTACGACCCAAGCGCGCAAAGCCGCTGGATTTGCACCGTAATTTTTGTGGTAGCTGCGGCTACTGATTGGCTGGACGGCTATTTGGCTAGAAAACTAAATCAAATTACCGATTTGGGTAAGTTTCTCGATCCTTTGGTGGATAAATTGTTGGTTCTCGCCCCGCTTTTAGTGTTGATTGAGTTGGGGAAAGTGCCGGCGTGGGCAGTGTTTTTAATTTTGGGTCGGGAGTTGACAATTGCCGGGTGGCGTGTTAATAAAACTACGATTTCGGGAGCTAATATTTGGGGGAAGTTGAAGACGGTGAGTCAGATTGTGGCGATCGCACTTTTAATTGCTCCTCTGTCTGAAGCGTGGAATTTTCCCGCATTAATTGCTTTTTGGGTTTCTGTGGCTTTAACTTTGATTTCTGGCGCTATTTATCTGTGGCCGGAACAGGAAATAAAAGAAAAGTAAGGGAGTTTTATATATTATGAAACACGCGCTTTCCCAGAGTCCGGCAGGGGTTTAAACCCCCGGCGGACTTGTGGAAAAGCGAGGATTTATCAAGATTACTTCCCCTTAATAATGACTCCCAGATTTCCGGTAGTGCACCGCTGTCACCCCATCATTTTGCAGCAAATGACCGTTTTCAATCGCTGCATAAACTACCCAGTGATCGCCGCATTCCATCCGACTTATTACCTCGCATTCCAAATAAGCTAAAGCATCAGTCAAAACCGGACAGCCGTTGCTAGCTTCCATTGTTTCGACTCCGGCAAATCTGTCTTCTCCGGGAGCAAAGTTTTTCATGAAATACTTCCGCAACTGTCGCCCTTCGGCTAAGATATTCAGCACAAATTTATCTCCGGCGTACATCAAAGCTTCGATTGATCGATCTTTCGCCACCGCAATCGTCACACCCGGCGGATTAAAAGTTGCTTGCGACACCCAGGAAGCCAGCATCGCACTGCTAACCTCCCCCCGCTTCGCCGAGAGTACACACAGCGAACCAACCAATCTCCCTACTGCTTGTTCAGTGCGATCGCTCCCCGCTGCTAACTGCGGTTTCGGTGCCCGCAATTTTTGCGATCGAATCAAAGCTTGAGCAAAATCCGTTCCCGCTTCTTTGCACTCGTGAATTGTGGCCGCCGTCGGCTTAAATTTAGCGCGAATCGGCTCAAATCCAATTCGATAGCCAGCATCTTTCAGCTTGTTTTCCACTAAGTCGATCGCCTCTCCACTCCAGCCAAAAGAACCGAAAACCCCCGCTAATTTGCTCTTAGTTGCGGTAGATAAAACAATCCCCAAAGCAGTTTGAATTTGCGTCGGAGCGTGTCCTGCTAGCGTGGGAGTTCCGATGATAAATCCCGCGCATTTTTCGATCGCCTCTTGAATTTCTCCCGGTTCGGCAAATTCACAGTTAATACTTTCCACCGCAACGCCGGCTTTCGTAATTCCTTTGGCGATCGCCTGCGCTAAAGTAGCCGTATTTCCGTAAGCAGAAGCATAAATCAAAGCAACTGTCAAGTCTTTTGAATTTTGTTGCTGGCTCCATTCCCGATACAAATTGCTCAGTTCATTAAGGCCGTAACGGACGATCGGGCCGTGACCGGGAGCATAAAATGCTGTGGGTAAATCGGCGAATTTATCCATTGCTGCCAGCACTTGTTTTGCTTGGGATGCGTGCAGAGAATCGTAATAATAGCGCCGATCTTCGCTGTAAACGCTCCAGCCTTCATCGAATACTTGGTCGCCGCAAACGTGAGCTCCAAATAGTTTGTCCGTGAACACGATTCGAGTGTGCGGATCGTAGGTGCAAAGTTGGTCAGGCCAGCGGGGAGTCGGAGTCGCGATGAATTTTAAGGCGTGACCTTTTCCTAAATTGAGAGTTTCTTCTCCCCGAACGATCATAATGTTTAATTCTTGGTCGGGGAAAGAGGCTCGCAAACTAATTGCCGCTGGATTCGTGCAAACCAAGGCTACTTCAGGAGCTAATTCTAACAGAGCTTTAATCGTAGTTGCTCTGTTAGCATTGAAATGCCCCAAAATTATGTAATCCAGCTTTTTCAAGTCCACCCGTTGCTGCAAAAATTCCAGGTAATTTTCAGTAAAAGATTCCCCCGGCGGGTCGAACAAAGCAGTTTTGTCAGCTTGAATAATATAGCTATTTGCTGTCGTACCCTTTTGCAGCGAATACTCGACTTCAAATTTGAGTCGATCCCAAGTGCGCGATCGCACAATAAAAGTATCGAGTGCGATCGGGATAAACTGCACGTCGCGGGGTTTGGCATCGGATGCGAGTCTAGGAGTCAAAGTGTTAGTCATTAATTGCACCTATGAGAAACTGAACTACAGAACTTCTTTTGATTTCGTGCCAAAACTTGGTATCTACAATGTCAAACCTTGCACCTCGACCCTGTAAATTGGTATCCAGGTCAATCAGAAATTCCCTGGTTGTCAAATCATCCCCAATTTGGATAAAGCTCACTCCAATTTCTTCATCTTTATCTATTGTATTGGCCGCACTTACAAGAATTTCGGCAACAGCAGCAGTATTTTCTGGTTTTTGATCTAGGACTGCAACAATTATTGCTCCGTTCTTCCCTTTGGCATTTGGTTTGCTTGCGAAATAATCACTAAAAGTTGCTTTCAGAGCTTCTTCCAAATTAATTGCAGTCGGGTTTTCTGAATCCGGTTCCGTATTTTGTCGCTGCAAAATTTGAGCTAACCGGGCAACATTTGAATTTTTATACTTCCACATAGGAGTAGAAGCTTCGTAAAGGGTGATGCCGTCGCTGTCAAATTCCTGACATTTTTTTGCTAAGTCGATCAGAGATGCCTGTGCTTCTACCCAATCCTCGTACCAAGGATGGTGAGGGTCTCTGCTGGCATCGCTTCTGGCAATAATAATTGTGTAATCTCGGTCTTCTAAAAGATTGGCAGGCATTGGCAATTCCCCTATTAAAATGGAGTCTAAATGACAACGGTTTGCCCGGTTTGCTGCTTGTGGCGCACCCAACACCCTGAACCTGGTAAGGTGCGCCACAAGCACCCAAAGTTGAGAGTTTTTGGCTAGCCAGTTGTGTCCTGGACTGTAATTGTAGGGTGCGTCAGTAGATAGTCGATGATGAAGTCGAATAAAACATCGGCTGACGCACCTTACTATATGTTGGGGGTGTGTTGACTCAGACAGTCGATCAATATATCGTTGGATTTCCCTCTTGCTTCTGACAACTGCCAACAGTCAACAGTCAACTGACAACCGTCAACTGTCAACCGTCAACTGTCAACCGTCAACTGACTTCCTAATAGTGATTTCCAACTTTTCGGTGGTGAACAGCAGGCAGTGCATCTGGATTGGAGACGCGGCCGCTATCGACGATCGCATATACGATATGATGATCCGAAAGTTCCATCCGGCTGACTACTTCGCATTCCATGTACGCCAAAGCATCTGTCAAAATCGGAGAACCGTTGGTTGCTGGTTGAGTTTTAACTCCGGCAAATCGATCTGCACCCGGAGCAAAACGCTTTAAAAAGTGCCTCATCAAGGTTTGATAATTGCCTTCTTCCAGCACGTTGAGAACAAATTTATCTCCCGCGTGCATCATCGATTCGATAGCCCGATCCTTCGCAACTGCTATTGTTAAACCTAGCGGTTTAAAGCTAGCTTGAGTTACCCAAGAAGCTAGCATCGCACCGCTAACATCGCCTTTTTGGGCGGTGATGATGTACAGTCCGCCGCTGATTCGTCCCAAAGCTTTATCGAGGTCGCTGTCGAGGGATTTCATCTGTTTGACTGCTTTGTCCCGCGTCAGCCACTGTCCCAAGTCGGTGCCTGCTTCGTCGCAAAGTTGATAACTCGCTTCTGTCGGTGATTCTTTAATTAAAATGTTGGGAAATGCTTCTTTTAAACCCAACTCTTTGAACTTGTTTCGCAGCGGGTAAATCGATGCGTCATCGCCACCGCCGGATTCGCACAAACCGAAAGATTGTTTGTTGTTAGCCGCAACTAAAATTGTGTTGATAGCAGCTTCGGCATTCGCAGCAGCCGTACCACTACTCGGCGGCGAACAAATCACGATACCGGCGGCGGTACCAACAAGTTCGCGGACTTCTTGCAAGTCGGCGATTCTCAAATCCATCATTTCCACAGCGACACCGGTTTTGGTGATACCGTGGGCGATCGCTTGGCTGAGTCGATCGCTAAATCCGTAATCGGAAGTGTAAAATACCGCTACAGTGGTTTCTGCCTTAGCTTGCGCTTGGCTCCACTTTTTGTAGCGCCCGGTGAGCTCAACTACGTTGTGTCGCAGCAGCGGACCGTGACCGGTCGCAACTGTACTGATTTCTCCCAACTCTGCCATCCGCTTCATCGCACTGAGTACCGATCGAGCATTGGGAGCCATCAAACACTCATAATAAAAGTGGTAATCTTCCTCAACTGCTGCTAAATCGTCATCGAAGGTGCTGTCGGAACAGTAGTGCATCCCGAAAGCGTCGCAGGTAAACAGCACTTGAGTTTTGCTGTCGTAGCTAAAAATAGTATCGGGCCAGTGCAAGTTCGGCGCCGATACAAATTCGATAATGTGGTCGTTTCCTAAATCTAGTTTGTCCCCGTTTTTGACTACCAATCGCTCAAATGGTTGGTGTACAAGGTTTTCTAAAAATTGAATTGCTACTTTTGCCCCCACGACAATTGCTTGGGGTGCCAACGCCAGCACATCTTTGACTAAACCGCTGTGGTCTGGTTCGGTGTGGCTGATAATTAAATAGTCAATCTCTTTGGGGTCAATTTCGCCCGTCAGAGTTTCCATGTATTGCTGGCGAAACTTCTCGTGCGAGGTATCGACGAGGGCTGTTTTTTCACCGCGAATGATGAATGAGTTGTATGTTGTACCGTTTTTGAGTCCGAATTCGATGTCAAAGCGGTCTCTATCCCAGTCCAGGCATCGAATTGCCGTTGTGTCAGGGGCAATTTCGACTTTTTCCACCGTCAATCTGCGTTGGACTCGTTCAGTCAGCGCTACCATCAGTGCCTCCTTGTCTGTTACCCATTACCTTATTGTTTCCATTCTGACACGTTTCTTTTGTAAATCTTTATCAAATTTCCTATCACTCAGTTAAGCATCCCAAAAGTGCTCTATTTCTCTTGACAAAAAGCAAATATGTGTGGTATGGAAAGCAAGTTTGATCGATTGGGCGATCGAGGTACTGAGTTTTGCATGGAAATTGCGATCGAGCAGTCAATTAGTTAGTAGCCACTTAACTTGTACAAAATGTGCAGTAAGACGATCGAATAAAAAAAATCCCAAATCCACAAGCCCCAATCAATTAAGTGATGTAAAGCTATCTCTGAAACTTCCTTTGATAAAACTAATTTGGGTTGGCAATTAGGACAGTGGCAAAAGCGATTGGAGGAGTGGTGGGAACTAAAAAAAGCCCAAAATATACCGAATGTCAAATTGCCATCTTGGTTTGATTCCCCTCTCTTGTGGGCGATCGCTAAAGTCACCTTTTGGTTAATCTTAGCATTGCTCGCAGCCTTGGCGAGTTGGCAGATTTGGCAAATGTTACGTTTTTACATTCATAATTTTAAAAAGAGGAATCAAACAACTGATGGCAGTGCGAAACAAACAATTAAAGATTTGTCGGTAGCAGAGTGGTTGTTGCGATCGCAAAAGTTGCAGCAGCAAGGGAAATACCGCCAAGCTGGTCGCTCTCTTTAGATGGCTTTGTTGCAGGGGTTAAATGATGGGGGAACCGTGGTTCACAAACCCAGCCGCACTGATGACGAATATTTGCAATTAATCCAGCAATTCCCCCAGCCAGTGCCTTACGAAACTTTGATAAAAATACATAAGCAACTATATTTCGGGAATAGGGAAGATTCCGCCTCAACCTTTCAACAGTGTCAGCAAGCTTATCAACAAATTAAGGATTAAGTAGGTAAGCGCAAAAAAACAATAATATCCAATCGATAATTATAGGGGCAGGTTTTACCAAAAATAATTGCCAAAAACCGACAATCTCAAAAACTCCAACCCAATAGCAAATCGCCATCTAATTCTTTCAATATACAAGGGTTTAAGGTCGTACTCGAATAACGCGCGTAGCATCTAAGAGTACGACCTTGAAAGGGTGCTATCAGACCGGAGTAGCAAATGGGTTGAAGGTGACGAAACTATCACCAGCAATGGGATTCGGGTCGAGGCCGCCCACAATCAGCCCTGTAGGTGAATCCCATTAGCTGTCGGTGCCAGCGACTGTCACACAGCGAAGATTTTACCCGCGTACCTCGCTTTCTTGAAAAAAGCTGTAGTGAGGAATCAGACTGATAAAAAGCATTTAACTACTTGCGGGACATATTAGTAGAGCAAGGATTCCTCGCCCTACTAATAGCCTTAGATGAGAGTGATACTTGTTGCCGCTGTACTGCCGAAACTGTAGCCCGCAGTGGGGTTAGCAAGACCTAAGCGCACAATCCCATTATTGGTACTAAATAGGTTGTCTTGAAGAGTAAAGGTTTGGCTGAGTTGGCCGTCGGCGAAGGACAACGTGCCGCCAGTGGGGCCGCCCGGGTTAAGCAGGTAGTCGGTACCATATACAGGTGCAGGGCCGGCGCCTGGAGTCCCCGCCAGAATAATATAATCAATCGATGCTGCACCCAAGCCGCTTGAGCGAGTAACTGTAACCGTTGTGCTGCCCCCCTGAGTGCCGATCGAGCCGTAATTAGACGCACTATACTGGAAGATATTGCCAGATGCACTGCTGCTACCGTCAATAATGTCTAGTCTTGCTGTTGACGGAGTGCCGACGGGGCCGTTATTGAGGTATAGGTTAACACTCTCAGTCATTTCAGGCACAGTATCAGCATTGACAAAGATGTTGAACGTCGTGGAAGTTACCCCAGGGCCAAAGGTGAGTACACCAGCAGTAGACGCATAATCAGCCGCAGTTCCTCCAGTTGATAGGGCGCTGCCGTCAAGAGTACTGTAGCTAATGGTTCCGGCAGCCGTACTGGGGCCGATGCGATTGACTGTCACCGTAGCAAAGCCAGATGATTCCGGAGTGGTGAAATTAGCCGCACTAAAAACAAACTGGGTTGCTGTTGATGTTGCTGGAGTGGGCGTCGGAGTTACCGTTGTCCCAGTTGGCGGCACATCATTAATCGTCAAAATTGACGGACCACTGCCGACATTGCCACCGAAGAGCACCAAATTCACCGTTTCCGGCGATGATTCCACATTCAAATCAGTCAAAGCCGTCACGGTGAAACTAGCGGTAGTTTGCCCCGCAGCAAAATTCAACACCCCTGTCGCCGGAGTGTAATCGCCGGCAGTGCCTGCTGAACTTGCCGAACCGTCAAGAGTCTGGTAGTTAATCGATCCAGCCGCCGTGCCACCGGTGCGAGTAACGTTAATCGTCGCCACGCCGCCTTCAGCCACCGTGTAATTTGGTTGGGCGAACTGGAAGATACTTGGAGAGGTCGGAGTTGGGGTCGGAGTTACCGTTGTCCCAGTTGGCGGCACATCACTAATCGTCAAAATTGACGGACTACTGCCGACATTGCCACCGAAGAGCACCAAGTTCACCGTTTCCGGCGATGATTCCAAGTTCACATCAGTCAAAGCCGTCACGGTGAAACTAGCGGTTGTTTGCCCCGCAGCAAAATTCAACACCCCTGTCGCGCTAGTGTAATCCGCTGCTGTGCCTGCTGAACTTGCCGAACCGTCAAGAGTAGAGTAGTTAATCGATGCAGCATCCGTGCCACCAGTACGAGTAACGTTAATCGTCGCCACCCCACCTTCAGCCACCGTGTAATTTGGTTGCTGGAACTGGAAGATACTTGGAGTTGTCGCCGTCGGCGTCGGAGTTGTCCCCGGAGTTGGCGGCACATCACTAATCGTCAAAATTGACGGACTACTGCCGACATTGCCACCGAAGAGCACCAAATTCACCGTTTCCGGCGATTCCACATTCAAATCAGTCAAAGCCGGCACGGTGAAACTAGCGGTTGTTTGCCCCGCAGCAAAATTCAACACCCCCGCCGCCGAAGTGTAATCTGCTGCTGTGCCTGCTGAACTTGCCGAACCGTCAAGAGTAGTGTAGCTAATCGATGCAGCCGCCGTGCCACCGGTGCGAGTAACGTTAATCGTAGCCACGCCGCCTTCAGCCACCGTGTAATTTGGTTGGGCGAACTGGAAGAGACTTGGAGATGTCGGCGTCGGCGTCGGCGTTGGCGTCACATCAAAGCCTTGATATTGAATACTCCGCACTAGGTAGTCGGAACTATCGGTTTTAGTGGAGGCAGCGAGGTAGGCAGCGGTGGGGTTCGCGTAGGCTGTGGCGGAGAACCGCAGTTCGTCAAAAGTAACGCCGGTGAGAGAGTCTCCTACTATCTGGAATGTGAAATTGCCATCGATACTATCGCCAGTGAAAGTCACTCCATCTGAAGACACACCGAGCGGTTTTGGAGTGCCAGGAGCGCTGAGGCGAGTGATCGTAAAATTGCTGGCCGATACCCGCGCCCCATCCTTAAAGAGTTGCAGCGAACCAACTTCATCGCCTTGATCGTCGGCTGTAGTAGAACTTGATTTGGGAAATAATCCACTGAGGCCGATCGTGGCGCTAGTGATGTCTTTGTTATCTGCCCATTTCACCTTCAGCGTCTGAGATAGATTGGCGTTGGGGTCATAGTTGATTTCCGCCCGATTTTTAGTGGCGTCGGTAAACCAACCACTATAAGAGCCGTAGACACCAATACCAGCCGGAGCGCCGTAGCTCAACCCGCTTTTAGGGGTTTCGTTCGTTGCTAACGTGAGGTTGTTGATGGGAGTAGGGTTAGTGTAGTTCGTTTCAAAGCCATCAAAAGCTATCCCAGAGAGTTGGATGCCTTGATTCTTGGCGGCAGTAGGCCATTGTGTAATTAGGTCAGCGATACTGCTGTAATTAGTGGTTGTACCCAAAGAACCAGTGAATGAAGTAGCCATAGCTTCTGTGTTAATGATGAGTAATTAAGGATTAAAACTGACTGAAAACCAGAGGTTGGGCTTTCTTGTAGCGATCTGTCACTGCAAGAAAAATTTCCTCATACGTGCAGGTAAATCAAGTAAAAATGCTTGCCCAATAAGCATCTGAAGGTATTATTTCCCCTGATTAAATGTTGAGTGTAAATAATTACACCTATTTAGACCTATTTACATAGGGATGTTTAACTTTCATCATCAATAAGTTTGATCCGGAAAAATTGCGATCTTTTTTTCAGCCCTATAAAAAGCGGGTTTTCCACATCTGTAGAGGAGAGCTTAAATCCCAGGTTCCGGCCCCCCAAGCAGCAGCTTTCACTGATTCAGCGGGCAAAAGTGAATCAGGAGAGACAATAATAAGTAAAAATACTCAGGATTTTATATGTCTAAGCATAACCCTGTTGGGAATTTCTAAAAATTGAGGTTCGGGCGTAAGTTAAATCTGATGCTATTAAAAATGCGATGGCTAAAAAATCAAGTGTATTGGTGATCCGTAATGTGATTGACGATCGCCCTCAAGATGTCAAATGGCTTCTATACTACTGCCAGAGTGACAAAACATGGTTAATCTGACTAAAGCAGGAATTATGCACTTACCCTATGATTAGTCAGCGGCAACTTTACAATAAACTCAGTTCCTTCGCCAACCTGACTGACGCAACTCAGCTTGCCACCATGAGCTTGAACAATTACCTGATAGCACACTGAAAGTCCCAAACCAGTGCCTTTTCCCACAGGTTTAGTAGTAAAAAATGGGTCAAAAATCTTGTCTTGAATTTCTGCAGGAATGCCAGTTCCCGTGTCGCGGACAGAGATTGTTACCCAGTCCGGCTCACTTTGCCAACTGCGAATGGTTAATTCCCCCGGTTTGCTCGTTGACTGGAGCGCATCTAAAGCATTGTCAATCAAATTATAAAATACTTGGTTAATTTGACTGGCATGACATTGGACAGGCGGCAAACTGCCATATTGCTTTTCTATTTTGATATGGGTTTTTAGCTTATTTTGCAGCATCAAGAAACTGCTTTCTAAACCTTCATTCAAATCTACTGGTTTTAACTCAGCGTGGTCTAAACGAGAAAAATTTCGCAGCGTCATCACGATAGAGCGAATCCTCCCGCTACCTTCCCGCATTGAATTGAGCAGTTTACCAAAGTCTTCTCGAATGTAATCGAGTTCTAGTTCTTCATTGATTCTGACAATTGCCTCTGCTGCTTCCGGGCAGGCATTTCCGGCTAGTTCTAGAGCTTCGTTCAAGGCTTTAAAATATTCTTGAGCGTGAAACAAGTTAGCGTGGATGAAATTGTTGGCGTTGTTAATTTCATGAGCAATTCCCGCTACCATTTGCCCCAAACCTGACATTTTTTCGCTTTGAATCAATTGCTGCTGCGCCGATCGCAATTCTTCTAACGCAGCCTGCAACTGCTGGGTTTGAGCTTGAGATTTTACCGCAGCATCTTGGACTTGGCTGTAAAGTTCTGCTTGCTGAATGGCGATCGCCATTTGGTTGGCTATCTGGGAGAGCAACTCCATTTCTTGCCGCTGCCAATTGCGGGTATCCCGGCACTCGTGAGCAATCAGCAAACCCCACAGCCTACCGGGAAATTTAGGATTATAATTTCCGGCTGTGTCGGGGGTATTTTCTTCAGTTCTGGATGTAACAATTGGCACAATTAGATTAGCTTTAACCTGCAAACTATTTAAGAAATCGACATGACAAGGCTCTAAACCAGCATTAAAAATATCATTAATTGCTTTGACTCGCCCTTGCTGGTAAAGATCGGCGTAATCTCCCCGGAAACACTTATCAGCCCCCATATCTCCTAAAATTGAAGGCCAAGGAATGACCATATCTTCAACAACAACTTTTCCTTGCCAGTTGTCTTGAAACTGATAGATAATAACTCGATCGCACTGCAACATTTGGCGGACTTCCCTCACCGCTGTTTCCAGGATAGTTCCCAGATCCAGGGTACTGCGAATTTGGTTGCCGATCAGCCGTAGCAGCGATTCTCGTTCGGCTTGGCGCCTGGTTTTGCTATAGAGTTTGGCTTGATTGATAGCGATCGCCAATTGCGATCCTACCCCTTCTAAAAGCTGCCTTTCCCAATCAGTCCATTCCCGTTCGCGATCGCACTGATGCAAGCCAATTATGCCATTCACTTCACCTTGATAGCGAGTAGCTACTGCCAGCATTGACTTAATCTCCAAAGCTTCGGCAATTTTTCGGGTTTGTGGGTTCAATCCCGGAAAATCGAGAAACTTCGTCACTGCTAGGGAATCTTGTTGAGACACGACTGCAGCCAAATGCGGGTTGTCAGTCATCGGTACTTTCATTCCCAGTTGGATCGGATAGTCCCCCGCGTTGTACTCTCCGCGCGTAACTAAAGTTTTTTCTGTATTTGATTCTTTGACTAAAATGCTCACGCGACTGCACTGTAATGCTTGTCCCAGCAATCTGCAGGCCGATGTCAAAATTTCTTCTATGTCAAGTGTACTGCGAATTTCGTTATTAATTTGGTTCAGCAAGTTTGATAACTGAACTTGCTGCTGCATCTGCACGATTAGGGCTTTTTGTTGGTCTACTTCCGGCAGCGAAAGACTTTCTTCCTGCCTCCAGTTTTCCGATTCAGGCAACCGCGAAGTTACTCTTTGCCAGGGGTTTTCGTGTTCTTGTATTTTTAAAGACATATTTACTCAGGAGTTGTACAGTATTTTGATTGAGTCTGGTTTTTTAAACCTATGCTTACCCCGCCAACAGCCCCATCGCAGCTACCAGGACTTTGGAATATCTTAAGACATTATAAAGGATGCCGCCTGAGCAAAGCAATTATTTGCTTTACAAATATTTATATTTAGCAAGTATGCCATCTGCATCCGACAATACTAATTGGCGCGTGACATGGAACTTGGTCAGATGTCAAATAGAGTTAACCGCCCGTTTAAGCGAATAAAATTAATCTAAAATCTATCTTTAGTTCAATGTTTGCGCCGGATCGATCAATATGGAAAATTCAATTCCCGACAATTTCCGTTCGCCAGCAAGCACCGACAACATTACTTCTGGATTGACAGGTAAAGCCCAGATTAAAATAGCTTTGACGATCGGCAATTCCCGGCTGCACTGGGGATTATTTGTGGGCAAAACCCTGGAGAAAACATGGGATACACAGCATCTAAATACTGATGCTGTTTCCCGGCTCTCGGAGGAGGAAAGAGCAGAATATTTGGTGCAAATAGTAATGAGGTCGATCGAGGAAATATCTTCTCAAACTCTCCTTTGTCTTCCTGCTACTACCGCTTTTTCTAATCCTCGCACACTTTCTTTAGTGCCGCTGCCTCTAATTTTGGCTTCAGTAGTTACCCAGCAAACAGCAATTTGGCAGAGTTATCCTGATGTCCGAATTATTACTTTAGACCAGTTGCCGATCGGCGGACTCTATCCTACCCTGGGAATTGACAGAGCTTTGGCTGTACTGGGCGCTGGCAACCAATTGGGTTGGCCAGTTTTACTTATAGATGCTGGTACAGCTTTAACATTTACTGGGGCTGATGTCAATAGGTATTTAGTTGGGGGCGCAATCTTACCAGGCTTGGGTTTGCAGTTATCGTCGCTCTCTAAAAAAACTTCTGCATTACCTTTAATCAGTTTACCACAAAATCTGCCATACCGCTGGGCGAAAGACACTGCTGGGGCAATTCAAAGCGGAGTTGTGTATGCGACGGTGGCAGGAGTTAGGGATTTTATTGAAGATTGGCGGTGTTTGTTTCCTGATAGCAAAATTGCGGTCACGGGTGGCGATCGCACTATGCTTTTAAAATACCTCACCGCAGCCTTTCCTGATACAGCCGCAGGCTTAATTGACGCACCCGAGGCTATTTTTTGGGGAATTAGCCTGTTAAATGTTGACTGTTGACTGTTGACTGTTGACTGTTGTCATTTTATCAATGACCAATGACCAATGACCAATTCCCAATTCCCAATTCACTTAGCAAACTCGCGAATATATTTAGCAACAACATCCGGGACTTCCTGCGGCAAATTGCTTTCCCCCGGACTGACCAATTGCAGTTCGGCATTAGGAGCCAGAGCAGCATAGGATTGACACAGAGACGAAGCTGCGGGAGTATCTTCAGAACCGTGCAACAGCAAAACAGGCGCTTTCAGCAAAGGCAAATTCTCATCAACTAATTCCGCTGTAATTTCAGACCGCCGCCGCCCGAACAGCAACTGCACGGCAACAGGGGACTCCATCAACTGCTGTCTGAACTTTAGCAATCCGTCAATCTTTTTTTTGCTACCCAGCAACTTAGCAATTGGATAGATCGATCGTAGCAACCACAAAGCCAGCGGTGGTTGACCGATCAGCCAGCTAGCCGTCTGCCACCGCCCCCGCCGGTTGCCAACCTTGACGCCTTCTGGGGCCAACAACACCAAACCCTGAACTCGATCGGGATATTTGATAGCGTAGCTGGTGGCCACCCAGCCGCCCACAGAGTGAGCGATTAAATAAACCTGTCGCAACTTCAAAGTATCGAGGTATTGGGCGAGACATTCTACTTCCAAGTCGATCGAATAATGAAGATTCGGGCGTTCCGAGTCGCCAAACCCCAGCAAATCCGGTGCGAAGCAGTGGTAGTAGGGACTCAAATGTTCAATCGTCCTCAGCCACTGACTGCTGTCGTGCCAAGAACCGTGCAAAAATACTAAATTCGGGCCTTGACCGACTTCGTGCCAGAAGATTTGCCCTACAGAGAGTTTGACCCGAGAATTGCGTAGCGGTGAGTACATCCGGTTAAATATTTAGTAATAAAAAGATGATTAATTTAATGTTCAGAGTTTGTGAATAAAAGTAGGAAAACAGTGAAAATTAATTCCACATTTATAACAGAAAATTTTTGACGGCGAGGTAATTTCCGACTTTGATCAAATTTGGATGCCCCGCCGATTTACGCCAAAGTTGTCAGGCCTTGAAAATAGTCCTGTAAGTGTTGGTCGTTATCGTGGCTGAGCGCGCCCTCCGGCAGCGATGCGGGCAAAAAAGCCTCAACCTCGCTGACTTCAAGCGTATCCTGAACTTGCATCTTTCCCTCTACCTCTGCTGCCACTACGATACAAATCGAGTGCAGGCGAGGGTCTCTATCGGCAGCCGAATAAACACCCACCAAGCGACGGATTTTAACTAAATCGAGTCCTGTTTCCTCCGCTAATTCCCGGCGCACAGTTGTGGGAATATCCTCTCCCCAATCCACCATACCTCCCGGCAGTGCCCAGCGACCGTTGTCGCGGCGGCGAATTAACACAATTCGCCCGTCCGGCAATACGGGAATCACCGCAGTACCAGTGACGGGATGTCGAAAAATCAGTCCCAGCACAGTTTGTACAATTTGCCACAATCGACGCATAAACTCAAAAGTTTGTTTAGGGGAAAGTAATTTCAGGTTTCTTAGCTGGCAGCTCAAAAGTCTTAATTTTTAATTTTTCATTCAGGCGAGAGGTCTGGCAAGTTTGCTAATATCTCGGCTGCGTGAGTTTCTGGTTTGACTTTCCGATAAACCTTTTCAATCCTACCATCAGGGTCGATCGCGAAGGTCGATCGAGTAATTCCCATAAATTCTTTTCCCATAAATTTTTTGAGTCCGTAACAGCCGTAGGCGGTAGCAACTTCGGCGTTTGAGTCGCACAGCAAGGGAAAAGGCAGTTGATATTTAGCTGCAAACTTGGCGTGGGGCCCCGCCCCGTCTGTACTGACGCCGAGGACTGCTATATTGCGCGACTGGTAGTCTGAGTAAATGTCGCGAAAGCCGCAAGCTTCTTTGGTACAGCCAGGGGTATTGTCCCTAGGGTAAAAATAAAGTACAACTCGCCGCCCTCGAAAATCTGCAAGGCTGACGACATTGCCTTCCGCGTCGGGCAGGCTGAAGACAGGAGCTACGTCACCGGTTTTTATAGTCATTTGTCGTATTTGTCAAGAGTTTATAGAAATCTTCTGGAAGATTGACAACATTGCGTCCCGATCAAACCCAGATTCCCAGCGACTTGAATCCCCGTGTTCTTTTTTCTGGGTCTTGTACCGGGTGTGCTATGATCGTCATCGGTCTAAAATTGAGTATAACTAGCCAACGTAAAAACTTAACTGGATTAGTTGAGTGCGTAGTCACACCTAACGGTGTTGCGGTTTAGGAAAGCTAAATTTGAAGAAAACCTAACTACATAAAGAGAACTGATCGAGTACGGTAGGGCATACCGGAATTAACGCTTGGGGAGAAGACACCTATATTTTGGCTGGAGAAATCCTGTCGCCAGTAAGTGACTTCGCTGAACCAAGAATCTCAGTCACCAAGAGTGCACAGAGTGTCAAACTTAAGAATCCCTGGGCGTGAAAGCCCGGGGACTGTCAATGTTTATTAGTGAGGTCAGAATGGCTAAGCGCCGCAATCTCAAGAAAGAGAAGGCACAACGAAATCAAGCATACGCTCGCAAGTTTCGCAAGCGGAGAAATCAAGATATGTTCTCCAACAAGAGAAGACGATTTGACGGCGGTAACGGCGGTGGCATGGGCGCCATGAGCGGTGGCGGCAGAGACAAAGACATGGCTGCTGCTGAAGATTAATTGAGTCAGGCTATCTGCTGAACTTAGAACCAGAGTGGAAAACACGATCGTTCTAAGGAGAGATAGCCAGCCGGAATTTGTCGAATAATTCAACGATGTTTAGGCGATCCGATCGCGCGCAGCGATAAGTGATTTTCTCACTTGTTCAAACCCGGTACCCCCGTAACTATTGCGAGCCGCCACCACTTGCTGAGGTGCGATCGCGCTGTAAATGTCTGTCTCAAAAGCTGGGTGCAAGTCTTTCCACTCCTCAAGTGTCAAATCTTTGAGGAGTTTGCCCCCCGAAAGGCAAGTTTTGACGACTTTGCCGACAAGGTTGTAAGCTTCCCGGAAGGGAACGCCTTTGGCGGCCAAGTAGTCGGCTACGTCTGTAGCATTAGAAAAGTCTTCTGTAACGGCAGCGGCGAGGCGATCACCATTAAAGGCGATGCCTTCCCGTAGCAAAATGGTCATTGCTTCCAAGCAACCTTTTACCGTTTTGACGGTATCAAACAAAGCCTCTTTATCTTCTTGCAAATCTTTGTTGTAGGCCAAAGGAAGTCCCTTCACTACTACCAACAAGGCTTGCAAGTTACCGAACACCCGCCCCGCTTTGCCTCGCACCAACTCCGGCACGTCGGGATTTTTTTTCTGGGGCATGATGCTAGAACCAGTAGCGCAGCTATCTTTGAGCGTAATAAATCCAAATTCGTGAGAAGACCACAAAATCATTTCTTCTGACAAGCGGCTCAGGTGTACCAGAATCAAGCTGGCGGCAGCGAGAAATTCGATCGCAAAATCTCTATCGCTCACTCCATCTAAGCTGTTAGCATAAACCTTGTCAAAATGCAATAGTTCTGCCGTATAATGTCGGTCAATTGGGAAAGTCGTCCCCGCCAGCGCGCCACAACCCAAAGGCGAAACATTCACCCGCTTACAGATATCGCCGAGGCGTTCCCAATCGCGATCGGTCATTTCAAAATAAGCTAACAGGTAATGAGCCAAACTGATCGGCTGAGCGCGCTGCAAATGAGTGTAACCGGGAATTAAAGTTTCCACGTTACGATCGGCAATATCGAGCAAAACCCCTTGAAATTCGCGTAATTGCTCGCGAATTTCGGCGATGCGATCGCGCAAATACAAGCGAGTATCAGTGCCGGCTTGATCGTTGCGCGATCGGGCCGTGTGCAACTTTTTCCCAGCATCTCCCACAATATCCGTCAGCCGCTTCTCTACAGCGAAGTGAACGTCTTCTGCATCAACTCCCGGAACAAAAAGTCCTTGGCGATATTCGCGGCGAATCTGTTCCAAACCATTGACTAACTGTTCGCCTTCTGCTGCGGAAATAATCCCCGTTTTGGCCAGCATTTTAGCGTGAGCGACAGAACCCGTCAAGTCATACTCAATCAATTCAATATCGAAGCCAATACTAGCATTGAATCGGGCGATCGCCGGGTGCAGCGCCGATTCAAATCTTTGACTCCAAGTTTTTTGTTGTGTTGTCATTGCTCAAGCTAAAACTAGATTGTATCTCTCTTGCAGAAGTCTATAAAACCGGTTTGTAGCAAAGACTTTAGTCTTTCCTCCGGTTTGTAGTCAGCACTTTAGTCCTCCATTCCCAATTCGGCAAGAAAAAACTCAAGTCCTGACTACCAAATTTTTATACATCTTTTCACCCGAAAAAACTGAAGTCTGGACTACAAAATTGTGAAACTTTTGCAGCATCATAAAAAAGTTAAGTTTTGGCTAAAAACCTTTTAAATCAGTTCCCGATACCTTCTGCGACAATAACTCTAACGAAAAATCCCTTTCAAGAACCACCCAACAAAAATACCTATAAAAAAAGCTCCTATTTGACCTGTCGAAACAAAATTGTTCCAAGCTTTCTGGAAATTCGTAAAAATTTCGTAACTTTGGCCCAAAAGCACCGTCGAACTCAAATGAGATTTCAAAACTACCATGTGAGCAGCATCGTGCCAATTAATCGAGTTGATTAATCCAGCAGTAATTTCCGGCATTAAATTAACTATCATGGTGATTTTCTCCTGCTAAAGGTGTTACCCTGAGTACAACCAGTGTCATGTCATCTTCGTTACGATTGCCGATGCCGATAAACTGGTGAACGCGATCGAACAAATAATCCAAAATTTCTTCAGACTGCTGATAATTTTGACAGGCCCACTGAAAAGCCGAGGTCAAGTTATCCTCATCAAACCGATCGCCCCTTTGATTAGAAGCATCGGTAAATCCGTCTGTGTAATAAATAATAGTATCTCCTGGCTGCAATTGAATGTGGGCTTCTTGGTAAAGCGAATCAGCATCCAGCCCAATTAACATTCCCTCCAAAGTATCAAGCTGAAGAATCGAATTAGTGGCGGCTTGCCACAGCAAAGGCGGGTGGTGAGCAGCATTGCTGTAAGACAAAACGCGAGTTTTCGGGTCATACTCCGAATAAAACAGAGTCACAAAACGGTGGGAATTTTCCAAATCCGCGTGCATAACCCGGTTTAAATGTTGCAAAATTCTCGACGGCGAGTGGCGGTTCAACACCTCTGCCCGCAGCATACCCCGTGTCATCGTCATCAACAGGCCAGCAGGTACTCCTTTGCCCATCACGTCGCCGATCACAATGCTCCAGCGGCCCTTGTCGATTTTGGACTTGAGATTTTTAATTAGGGATGGGGGGTGTTCCCCCTCATCTTCCTTGCCAATCGGGTCATAGTCAGCGGGAATAAAATCATAATAATCTCCGCCGACTCTGCTAGCAGTTTGGCAGCGGGCGGCCACGTCAAGGCCGGGAATTTTCGGACAACTACGGGGTTGCAGCCGCAATTGAATTTCCGCCCCGATTTCTAACTCTCTGTCTAAGCGGTCTTTTTCCGCCAACTTAACAGTAAGTTCGTCTTTGCAAATAGCCACAGCGGTTTGATCCGCCACCAACCGAACTAATTTCTGTCTGCTGGGAGTCCAGAGATATTGCGGATCACTGCTAAAAACATAAAGCCGTCCGCGTTCCAAATTGTTGACTAAAATTGGCGCCCCAAACAAATGAACATCCGGGCCCAAATAACGACCGACTTGCAGGTCTAGACTAGAAGTTTGCCCAGAGGTTTCCGAAAACGATGCAGCAGTAGCGCCCACACCTGCTGTAGCTTGTCTGGTGGCTATTTCCAGCGCTTTTCGCATATCTTGGCACTGCCGTCCTTCCTGACAATGCAACTGCTGGAACCTGACTTGACCGTTGGGTTTGAACAGCACTAAAGCTCCCCCGTCGGCGTCCGTAACGCGAGTCGCCACCAAAGGCACCAACTCCAAAAATTGGTTGAGATTGTTAAAACTTCGCAGGGCAAATCCCAGCGAGCCCAACATATCTTGAACGTTGTGCTGATATCGGTGCAAACGCGCCACCAGTTCTTTGAGGGCAAATACTGGCGTCGCGTCGGTGGAATTGCGACCCGAGGGGCGGTCAGCAGGTTGAGGTGAGGGGCGAGGCAAAGGCACAGCAGTCATTGTAAATGTGTGATTTTCGATCTTAGACGGAGTAATGATTGAGGACTTACGGGCCACTTAAACAGAAACCCGTTTTTTTTTCGAGCAAGTAGTTTGGTTTGATCGAGTAAGTTGGGCACTAGGACATGAGTATAAACTTAAGTCTAAAATTCTTAAGAAATCTGGTTTATAGCTGAGTCTAGATACCCCTAAATCCACGCCGCTTGCTTTATTTGGGGGGCCCCAAGACCGCAGCGGCTTCCCTTAAGCAGGGGGACTTTAACCATTTGCTGTCGCCCTTCTTAAGGGGAGGGCCAGGCAGGGCTGTTTCGGGGCAACCACGGGGGGATTTCCCCTACGGAAAACCAAGGTTTTGTAGGGCGGTGCCCCTGTGCCCGCCCAGCCCATAAACGAGTCGGGGTTTCAGATATCGGGGCAGCCACGGGGGCAGCCACTACAAGAGAATGAAACAGCCCTGGAGGGCCAGGGGTATCGGGAAGATTGTGCAATCAGACAGCAGACTGATACTAAATTTGAGCTTAATTTGACACGCTACTGGCACTTTGAATCCAAACCAGCAAGAACAGGCGGAAGGTATTGTTTCTAGGTATTTAGTTTTCACTCGCCGCCCGTGGTGGCGCAAGTCCTGCGATGGTAGTTTGAGGTTAAGGATTTGAGATTTTGAACCTCTGTACCCGCCTCCAAAAATCGGGACGACCACAGATACCTGATCAATCTAAAATCTAAAATCTAAAATCTAAAATCGAGTAGGGCTTCCACAAATTCGTAACTAGAAAACGGGCGCAAGTCTTCGATGCTTTCCCCGACTCCAATAAAGCGGATTGGCAGACCAAGCTGCTGCACTACTGCTAGGGCAACACCACCTTTAGCAGAACCGTCGAGTTTTGTCAATACTACTCCACTTAATTTGGCCGATTCTGCGAACACTTCTGCCTGTCGCAAACCATTTTGACCCAGTGTGGCATCCAAGACCAGTAGAGATTCTACGGTAGCGCCTGGGGCTTTCTTATCTACAATGCGACGGATTTTACTTAATTCGTCCATCAGATTTTTTTTGTTTTGCAGGCGGCCTGCGGTGTCTACGATCAGCAGTTCTGTGCCGCGGGCGCTGGCGGCGGCGATCGCATCAAATACGACAGCAGCCGGATCGGTATTTTTCCCTGGGTTGGCAATAATTTCAACGCCACTGCGGGAACCCCAAACTTTCACCTGTTCGACGGCGGCGGCGCGGAAAGTGTCGGCGGCAGCAATCAGGGTTTTGTAGCCGGATTTTTGAGCAATATGGGCAAGTTTGCCGATCGTTGTAGTTTTGCCCGCACCGTTGACTCCTACGATTAACCAGATGTTAAAAGTGTCTTTTTCCGGGGCAAATGTCAGGCTGTAGGCGGGATTACCGGCGGCGGTTTCGGCACAGGGAGCGTCCAGAATATCGCGCAGAATCGTTTTCAGGTAAGCTAGAGCCTGTTCTGGCGGCAGCACTTCTTGTGTGAGTCTTTCTTGGAGGCGACTGATAATGATGTCGGTGGCTGCGACTCCGACATCGGCTTGTAGCAGCAAAGTCTCAATTTCCGCTACCGCGTCTTGATTGAGCGGGCCTTGACCGACGATCGCCTTTAGTCGATTAATTAAGCTGCGACGAGTTCTTTCTAAGCCTTTCCGCAGTTTTTGCAGCCAAGTGATTTCTTCGACTGATACTTGGTCTGGTCGGCGGCCTTGACTGGCTAAGATTTCTGAAGACCACAGGAAGCCTTCGTCAAAGGCGAAACCGGGAATTTCTTCGATAATTGCGGCTCTCTCGGCGGCGGCTGCAATTACTTCTGGTTCTTCAAGGGCTGTTTCTTTGAGGCGTTCGATGCGCTCCATGCGATCGGCCTGAGCTCTAGCCCAAAACGGCAGGGCTTCGGCTGCTTCGCCGTCGGATGCGAGTGATTCGGTTTCTACAACCTCTGTTGAAGGTTCGGCAATTTCTATATTTTCTGTTGTAACTTCTAATAGTTGAGCAATAGGTGCAATGTCGATCGCCCCGGCTGTTGGTTGCAGAGTTTCTGGAATTTCTGCTGGGTTGGCTGCATCGAGTTCCGAAACCTCGATTGCTTCAACTGTTGCTGGTGCTGCAACTTCTGGAACTTCTGCAACAGTTGGTGCTGGTTCAAGTTTGATCGGCTCGGTTGCTTCAATAGTCGCAGGTTCTGCAACTTCTGCAACTGTGGCGATTTCTCCTTCGGCTGCTGGAACATCGGGCGCTGCTGTCTCGGAAACTTCTGTTTCGGGTTTTTGCTGTTTTTGAATATTTTTGTAAGCAGCTTTTGCCCAATTGAGATAATCTTCGGCTACAGCAGGAGAAGCTTGCTCTGTTGTATCTGTTTGAGGCTCAACCGGTGCGGATTTTGCCGACTCATCTTGCGGCTGTTCGGGGGTTGCCTCTGTTTCAGAAGATTTGCTTTCGCTGTACTGGCGACGAAACCAATTAAATACCATAGGAAATTGGGAATATAGTTATTAGTCCTTAGTTTAGAGCGGATTGCGGATTGCGGATTGCGGATTGCTAATGACTCTGGGTAAGGTTCGCGCCCCGGTCTGCACCCTCCGGGTAAGGTGTCCACCAAGCACCCGGAGGACTGATGACTAAGGACTAGGGACTAACAACTTCTGCATTGATTTTATCGACTACTCGGCGAAGGACTCCGTTGATGAAGCGATGTCCTTCGTCGCCGCTGTAGCGTTTTGCCAGTTGGACGGCTTCGTTTACGCTGACTTGTTCGGGTAAGCCGAGATATAACATTTCGGCGATCGCGATTCTCATGATATCTCGATCGATCCGGGGCAACCGTTCTATTTGCCAGTCTACAAGGGATTCCGAGAGCAATTCATCAATTTGAACACGGTTGGCGCTGACTTTGGTCAGGATTTGCAAAGCATAGGTGCGGACATCTTGCTGGTTGGCTAGCTGGATTAGTTCTGGAAACTCCATTGCTGAACCGAGACGGTTGATTGCGGTTTGAGTGAGTTCGACTGCTTCCCGTACCATTGTTCTAGCACTTTGTATATCGGAGGCGCGGATTTCGCTGGCAAGCAGTTTGTCGCTACTCCGCTGCACTTCGGATGCTGCTGCTTCTAGGGATTCTTGAACTTCTGCTGTCAGGGTACGGATGGCGGCGATGAGAACGTCTTGCAGTTTCTTGGCTTCTAAGAGTTCTGGATTCGCCGGCAGTTGGCTGATACCGAGGAGTGCTAGTTCGCGTGCTGTTTCGCGGGCTTTTTTCATAATTTTTAGATAGGAATTGAGAATTTAGGAAGTTTTTCGATCGCGCGCGGACTTGAACTTTAGCAGAAAACTCGACTAAAAGCGGTACAAGACCAGCCGTCTGACTCGCCAGCGGCGGGTAGTTTACAGATACTTGGCTGTCAAACCTAAGATTTATGCTCGAAACCGGGTTTCTGAGTATAGGCTTTCTCGGTTTGGGCTGGTTTTGTCGAAATATTATCTGCTATGGGGAAAGTTTACACGGTCTTACGGGTCACTAAAGATGTCTTGGTTCACTCTTCTTCGACTGGAACAGCCTGGTATCTTGATTCGGATACCAAGGGTTCGAGTGTTTTGCCCTTGATTTTTTCGGGGGTTACAGCAATTGAGTTGTTGGGGTTGACAATGCCGCCAGAGATGATGACTTTAAAGGCATCTTCGATCGACATTGACAAGTTGACTAAATCCGCCTCCGGGACTATAGCGTACCATCCAGTAGTGGGGTTGGGAGTGGTGGGGATGAAAATGCCGATCGGGGTTTCACCGGAAAGGTGAGGCGGGATATCGTTACTCTCGATCGTACCGGTCACAAATGCTAAAGTCCAGATTCCCCGCCGGGGATATTCCACTAACACCACGCGGCGAAATTTGTCGTTTGAGTTGAGGAGGGTTCCCAGCAGTTGTTTGAGGGTTTTGTAAACCGAACCCGCTAGGGGAATTGCCTGCAACACCCGTTCGCCAAAGTCGAGCAGCCATTTGCCGAAAATGTTGCGGGCCATTAAACCGATGACTAAAATGCTGAGCAGGGGTACAGCCAGCCCTACTAAAAGATTTAGCAGATTCACCAAAATCGGGTGGAGTCCGTCAAAAGGGTTGATCTGCTTGGGAATTTTGGTGAGAAAATTAATCACCCAACTGGCGACGGTAATTGTCAGCCAGATGGTGGTAGCTAAGGGTATGACTACCAATAGTCCTGCGATCAGGTCGTTTTTTAAGTCTTGTTTGATGCGTTGGAGCACGGCGGGTCAAATCTCCTCGTAACTGGTTGCCAATAACCTGAATAAAGCTGAGACTAAAGCAACTGCACGGGCTTTACTGGAAGTCACCATAGACGATGGTTTTCAATTCTGCTAAACCCTACCCTTTCTGAGGGGGAAGAGTTAGGGATCGCCGGTGCTGTACCTCTATTTTAAAGAATTATTGCAAGTTGGCGCTTGATTTTAATATATGCGGGCTGTGCAGCAGCTCACCGTATTGTATATTTTAAGACACTTTGGGTTGGTTCAATCAATAAGCCGATCGGTCAGAGGCAGCCAGGGAGTCCAAGTGTAGAGAGTCCAGAGAAAATTTTCTGCGATCTGTATAGGAATTTAATTGGTCGATCGAGCTTTCTCAGATTTTCGGCGGGGTGGCACTTCGTTTTACTTATATCTTGCACCATTTTCCATAAGCTTTTTATGGACGGGTTCTCCTGCCCATCCCACAATCAAATTCACTCTTTGTGGAACAGGCCGGAAAGCCTGTTCTTGAAAATGGTGCAACCTATGAGTTGTACGTAATTGTGGGGAATCTCTGCAGGTTGAGTGCAGTGTGTCTGCAAAAATCTATCTTTAGATAGATGCAGTGTACCCACTTGCCACTGAAATAACGGTGTTTTTTGAGGGCGACTGCGATCAACAAGGCAAGTGGTGCCTACCATGCAACACTTGCATGGTACGTAAATCCGGCAAAAAGTAAAGCAGACATACCAGCAACTTTGACTTTTTTTGACACGATCGATCGATATTCAGGAAATAATGGCAGAATTCAAGCGAATTCGAGCTTGAGAGGAGCGACAAAGCAATATAGAATCAACTCTGGCATCACTACAAAAAAAATAATCTGCCAAACGAGGTAGCAGTAGTTAGTAGCAAGCGAGATAAATTACTACATAGCTAGTTGTTTCTAGCCAGAAGCGCGAAACTATTTGTTTAACAGGGTATAGCTAAACTGCTACATAGAAGCAAGACTCCAGCGATGCCGATTTCTTGGAAGCCGACGAAAGTTAAGGAAAAACAAGCGTACTAGCCGCTCAAGTCAAAGCCGGGATTTACCTCGCTGCAAGCAGCAATAGACTTGATTAGAAGCTAAGATTGAGATATGAATGCTCAACTCATGAAACCAATTGATTTTTACATTTTTTTATGCCATTAAAAACGCAAGACTTTTGTGGGCTTCACTTAAAGCCGCAGCCAGATCAAATTTTGTATCAGATAATTAATATTTAAGTAAAAGGAATTTTTGTGAAAACGCTCAATATCCTCTTAGTAGAAGACAGTCCCCTAGATGCCGAACTGATTGAGGCATATCTAATGGATGGCGGGCTCCAATTTTCTATGGTGTGTGTGGAAAATCGAGAAGACTTTGCCACGGCGCTGGAAAAACAACGTTTTGACATTATTTTGGCAGATTATATGCTGCCTTGTTTTAACGGGATAGCTGCGCTGGAAATCGCCCACACTACTTGTCCGGGAGTGCCGTTTATTTTTGTTTCGGCTACTTTGGGCGAGGAAGTGGCGATCGAAACTTTGAAAAGCGGCGCTACTGATTATGTTCTCAAACGCCGTTTGATACGCCTGGTGCCGTCGATTGAGCGGGCCCTGCGGGAAGTTCAAGAACGAAATGAGCGCAAGCAAGCCGAAGCACAGCAGCAGGAAAGCGAAGCTCGATTTCGGATTATGGCAGATACCGCGCCGGTGATGATTTGGATGTCGGATACTGACCAACTTGGCGATTACTTTAACAAAGTTTGGCTGGAGTTTACCGGTAGAACTTTGGCGCAAGAAAGGGGCACGGGTTGGATGGAAAACTTGCACCCAGATGACTTACCAGAATATCTGGATATTTACCAAAAAGCTTTCGACGCTGGCAGCGAGTACCGACTCGAATGCCGCCTGAGACGCTATGATGGGGAATACCGCTGGGTTTTGGGTACAGGCGTACCCCGGTACAGACCCGATCGCACTTTTGCAGGTTACATCGGTTCTTACATCGATATTAGCGATCGAAAACAGGCAGAACAAGAACGGGCGGCAGCTTTGTCCCGCGAACAAGAAGCGAGGTTGCAAGCAGAAGAAACAGCTAAAGCGCTGCAATTGGCAAACGATAAAATTACGAACATTCTCGAAAGCATTACCGATGCTTTTATCGCTGTTGATTTAAATTGGAACTATACCTATGTCAACCACCAAGCTATTGAGCTGTTAGGTCAACCAAAAGTAGAACTGATTGGGAAAAAAATTTGGGATATATTTCCCTGCGCTTTAGATTTACCGTTTTACAAAATGGCGACCCAAGCATTAGCAGAAAAGGTAACAATCGAGTATGAAGAATTCGTACCGTTATGGAATAAGTGGTTGAAGATGCGTTTTTATCCTTCCGATTCTGGTTTGTCGGGTTATATCCAAGACGTTACCGAGCGCAAGCAAACAGAAGCTGCACTCCAAGCTAGCGAAGAAAAGCTGAGAATGTTAGCCGAAGCTAACTTGATAGGAATTATCTTCGGGGATGTTAACGGCCGTATTATCGAGGCCAATGATGAATTTTTGCGGATAGTTGGTTACACGCGGGAACAGTTGCATGGCGGGGAATTAAACTCGATTGATATCACGCCGCCGGAGTACCAGTCTCTCGACAAGAAGGGGATGACAGAGGCACAAGCAACAGGGGCTTGCACTCCCTACGAAAAGGAATTCTGGAGGAGAGACGGCAGCCGGATTCCGGTGTTGATCGGATATGTTTTGCTGGCCCAAAAGCGGCAAGAATCTGTGGCTTTTATTCTCGATTTGACGGTTGGCAAGCAGTTGGAAAGAGAACTGCACGATCGAGCCGAGGAATTGGCGCGGGCGAACCGAATTAAAGACGAGTTTCTAGGAACTTTGTCCCACGAATTGCGGACACCGCTGAATGCGATGCTGGGATGGGCGCAACTGCTGCGAAACCGCAAGTTTGACGAAAAAACGACTGTTCGGGCTCTGGAAACGATCGACCGCAATACACGAGCGCTGGCAACTCTGATCGAGGATTTACTGGACGTGTCACAGATTATTACCGGGAAACTGTCGCTGAATTTGCGTTGGGTGGATGTGATTTCGACTGTTGAGGCTGCGATCGATACTCTCGCGCCCGCGATTGCCGCCAAAAATATTGAAATTGTGACGGATTTCGACCCAACTGCAGGACGGATTTTTGCCGATTCCGGTCGCTTGCAGCAGGTAGCGTGGAATTTGCTGTCGAATGCGATTAAGTTTACTCCCGATGGCGGACAGGTGAAGGTGGAGGTGCGAAAGATGGAGAGGACTTTGGCCCGTGAGGAATCCGCTTGCTGTAAAAAATTGTCGCCCGCTAGTGTCGAAATTGAAGTCAGCGACACGGGGCAAGGGATTTCAGAAGAGTTTTTGCCGCACGTTTTCGAGCGGTTCAGCCAAGCTGACAGCTCTATAAGGCGATCGTACAACGGATTGGGTTTGGGTTTAGCCCTAGTACGGCATTTTGTGGAAATGCACGGGGGGACGGTGCAAGCCGAATCAGCCGGGAAGGGAAAAGGGTCGAGGTTTGTAGTGAGATTGCCAATTCAACAGCTTCCTGGTGACGGCGGATTTTCTGTTGCCGGACTCGGGGAGTTGGCGATTCCTCAAAGCAAGGCGCGAGCCCCTGTAAAGGAGTCTTTTGTCAACAGCAATCTTTCGGGAGTTCGGGTGTTGGTGGTCGATAGCGACGCGGATTCCCTGGATTTTGCCTGTACCGTGCTCGAAGATTGCGGCGCCCAGGTGGAGACTGCTAGCTCTGGAAAAGGTGCGTTGGAGGCGATTGAAAGGCTGAATCCGGATGTGTTGGCGATCGATATCGGGATACAGGCCCTTGACGGAGAGGCTCTGCTGCGGCAAGTGCGATCGCGGATGGTGGACAGGGAAATTCCGGCGTTGGCGTTCACGGCGGTTGGTAGGGTAGAGGAACGAATACGGGCACTGCAGCAAGGTTTTCAAATTTACGTGCCCAAGCCGATCGAGCCTGCTGAGTTGGTGGCGGTGGTGGCAAGTTTGGCGGCGCGCTCAAAGATTTTAGATTTTAGATTTTAGATTGACTCCGCGATGACGGATGTCGTAACTACACATCATTTTTCTTGCATTTTAGCGATCGGAAAATTCGGCATAACAACGTTTTTCTTAGTAGAAATCAGAACTCTAGCTAACTTGTCAAGCCCCAACAGTTATAAATTTAATTAGCCTCAAAGTTGGTAATTTTTGATACTGATAGCAGTTTCTAAAAGGAATGCAACTGTAGACAAGTTCCAAACCCTGATCATCATCAGTAGTCCGACTCCTAAAATCTAAAATCTAAAATCTAAAATCTAAAATCTAAAATTGTATGAGTTGCAGGGACGATCGTCCTTAACTGTATCTCCTCAAATATGAAGTTCACTAAATACGTGCTTCAATTGAAAAATGCCATGTCGGGGTCAATGCTTCTCGCACTCCTCTATTTCCCGCCCTACAAGGATTTTGTCTCGCTCTTGGATGTTTCTGGGCCCTGGTTTCAACTATCGACTAGATACCAGTTGCACCCGACCGGCATCCATTTCATCCATTAATAACTCTAAAGCCTCATAATCAATATCCGAGATGTAGCCCAAACGGGTGAGCTCGTAGTTGATTTCGTTTTCAATGTCAGGCGTTAACTGCTTAATGTAGAGGGCTTTTTCTACAAGATGACGAATAGCATAGGTTGCTTGCATAGTAGCTCGGAGAACTCCGTACAAGTTAATTATTATCTGAACAGTCGATCACGCGCGTGATCTAAATCAGAACTAACAAGTGATTTCAATTACATGAATCACTTTTATCTAACAGCCAGGGGAGAGTCGATCGCATTTTTTAGAATTCTCAAGACTAAACCTGCCGGCATAAATAAAAAATAGTATAGTAGCTTACGTTTCCTTCGCAAATCTTGCACAAAATTTTATAAAAAAGAGTCAATAAATAAAGATTCAGTAAAATTACTGAAAACAACTGGTCGATTTCGCTCAGAGCAAGTTAGGCTCAGAGTAATCAAGTAGGTTTAGGCTTACATCTGTCCAGCACAGTAGTTGAAAGTACGTAGCAACCATAGGTTTGACATATGCAGACACTTCTTGCCCATAAACCAATTACGGTGATTCGACCCCTAGACCACCTGAATGCAGCCACCTGCGGAGAACTGGGACGGCAACTCATGACAGCAATTGCAGCCCCCGGGGTTGTAGCGGTACTCGTAGATTTGGGCGCAGTAAAATTTATTGACAGTGCCGGTTTGATGACATTGGTTTCGGGCCTGAAGCAGGCGAAAAAAATGGGGCGCAGGTTTAGTCTTTGCTCGGTATCCGCCGGGATTAAGATGATTCTGGAACTTAGCCAACTTGATCGAGTTTTTGAGATATTTGAAAATGTCGATAGCTTTGAAGCCGAAAACTCCTGTGTAAACCAGCACTGGTAGAGGTGCCTCCTCAGCGAAAACAAGCAACAAAACCCAGTAAATTCCGTTAAATGCCCGAAAAGACAGACTACTGTCGTTGGCGTGTTGGCAGATTTTAAGGTAGGCTGCTTAAGAGTCGCAAATATTTAGCGAGTCGAGCCGTGGCAGTAAAAGTCGAAGAATTACTTACAGCAGACATTAATCAGCCTGCTCGTTATCTGGGAAACGAATTGGGATCTACGCACAAGCCTTGGGACGAGGCATTGGTGCGCTGGGTTCTCACTTACCCAGAAGTTTATGAAGTTGGTGCTTCCAATCTGGGGCACATCATCCTTTACAACATTTTGAACGCAGGGCCGAGACAGTTGTGCGATCGAGCTTATTTGCCCGCACCAGATTTGGCAGCAAAACTGCGATCGACCAAAACTCCGCTGTTTGCCGTAGAATCGAGGCGATCGCTCACAGAATTTGATATTCTGGGCTTCAGCCTCAGCTACGAACTCGGAGCAACAAACATTCTGGAAATGCTGGATTTAGCCGGCATTCCCCTAACTTGGCAAGAAAGAGCAACAAATCCCCAAAACGGTCAAATACCGCTGATTTTTGCTGGCGGGCAAACGGCAACTTCCAACCCCGAACCCTACGCGGACTTTTTTGACTTCATCGCTTTGGGTGATGGAGAAGAGTTGCTGCCAGAAATTGGCTTGATTTTGGCAGAAGGCAAAACAAATAATTTGAGCCGAGAAGCATTGCTGCTGGATTTAGCGCAAATTCCCGGTGTCTACGTCCCGCAATTCTACGATATGGCGGCCGACGGTTCTGTTCATCCCAACCGCCCGCAAGTTCCAGAACGAATTCTGCGCCGCGTGGCAACTCCCATACCAGCTTATTCGATCGGCCTGGTTCCCTACGTCCAGACAGTACACGACAGACTGACAGTAGAAATCCGCCGGGGATGCACCCGCGGGTGTCGCTTCTGTCAGCCGGGAATGCTGACTCGCCCCGCGCGCGATGTCGAACCGCAGCAAGTCGTAGAGGCGATCGAACAGGGGATGCAAGCCACCGGGCACAGCGAGTTTTCCCTGCTTTCCCTGAGTTGTTCCGACTATCTGGCACTCCCTGCTGTCGGGATGGAAATCAAAAATCGCCTGAAAGATAAAAATATTTCTCTGTCTCTACCCAGCCAGCGGGTTGACCGATTTGACGATAATATTGCCGACATTCTCGGCGGTACGCGACAAGGCGGTTTGACTTTTGCGCCGGAAGCTGGTACTCAGCGGATGCGCGACATCGTTAACAAAGGTTTGACCAACGAAGAATTGCTCCGGGGTGTCAAAACTGCGGTCGATCGCGGCTGGGATAAAATCAAGCTGTATTTTATGATCGGTTTGCCCGGAGAAACAGATTTTGATGTTCTGGGTATCGCTGAAACAGTCCGCTGGCTGCACAGGGAATGCAGGATCGATGGCAGGCGGGGACTGAATTTTAACTTGACAATTTCTAATTTTACGCCTAAGCCTCACACTCCTTTTCAGTGGCACTCGGTTTCTACTGCTGAGTTTTCCCGTAAGCAAAAACTCCTGAAGGAAGAGTTTCGGGGGATGCGGGGCGTCAAGGTGAATTACACTGATGTGCGGATTTCGGCAATGGAGGATTTTGTCGGACGGGGCGATCGGCGTTTGGCTGCTGTAGTCCGCCGCGCTTGGGAACTTGGCGCGGGTATGGATGCGTGGTGGGAAAGCTTGGATCAGGCTTACAAAGCTTGGACTCAGGCGATCGATGAGTCGGGCCTTACCTGGAAATACCGCCAAGTCGAAAGCGGCGAGTGGAATCTGTTTGAGATGGAAGAGGAGAAGGAAGAAGGAAGTTCGGCAACGGATTCTGTAACGGATGTAACGGATGTAACGGATGTCAGTCCGATGTCCGTCGGAAGAAGGGAGAAGGAAGAAGGAAGAGAAATCAAGGAAGATTTTTCCAATTCTCCCCCTCTCCCCCTCTCCCCCTCCCCCTCTCTATCTCTCGATCAGACCTTGCCTTGGGATCATTTAGATACGGGGATCGACAAAAACTGGCTTAAAATTGACTTGCAAAAGGCTTTAGAAGCAGCGACGGTTCCCGACTGTTCCTTTGAAGGGTGTTCGCGCTGTGGGGTGTGTGGCACCGATTTCGGACACAATGTGGTTGTGGATGCGCTGCCAATTCCAGAGTTTGCTGGGGAGTTTGTCCCGGATACGGAGCGGAAACAGCGTTTGCGGGTTTGGTTCGGCAAGGTGGGCGATATGGCTTTGGTTGGTCATTTGGATTTGATCCGATTGTTCGATCGAGTAGTCCGCAGAGCCGATTTGCCGATTTCGTTTACCGGCGGGTTTCACCCGAACCCTCGGATTTCTCTCGCAAATGCTCTGCCTCTGGGTGTTACCAGCACTGGGGAAATTGCCGACTTTGAGCTCACTGAGTCGATCGATATTGAGAGTTTTCGGGAAAAGTTGGCCGCTAAGCTGCCGGAAAATATTCCGATTTACAAGGTTGAGTCGATCGATCTCAAGGCTCCTTCTGCTAACCAGTTGTTAGAAGCAGCGGAGTACGTGATTACGGTGGCTGTAGGGGTTTCGTTGACAGAAAATGGCGAATTAGACCATGAAAATTCTGCTCCTGTCTCCGTGGCTCCTGATGCCAACTGGGAAGCTTGGGTCAAGACGATCGCCGAAATGGAGGCTTTTTGGCGGGTGCATACTACTAAGTCGGGAAAGACGAAGGATGTCAATTTGCGCGATCGACTGCACAAACTAGAACTTGTAGAGCAGAAACCAGACAGCACCTCTGCTAGGAGTGCTACATCCGAAGGTAGAGCCGTCTTGCGCTTTACCGGCAGTTGTCGCAGCGATGGCAACTTGCTAAAGCCAGAACATATTGTGTTCATGCTCGAACAAGTCAGCCAGCAGGAAATTCAGCTTCTACAGGTTCAGCGTAGTCAGCTAATCCTGGGTTATGGTTAAGATAGGGAAGCCGTGGTGGAATATTTCACCTTCGGCTCTCGATCGGGATGTGTCGTTTCACGCTATAATCGCTTGTTATGGAAGCCGCGGCGGCTCGAGCGCTTTAGTCGCTCGCCGCCCTCGTCAACCAGCAACGCGGGCTGGGTGCAAATTGCTTCTGTTCAAGACTTCAAGCCTTTTTGTTGTACATTCACGGGCTAAATCTAGCGCCAAACCCGCCGGAGCGGGGTCTGAACCAAATTTAGCGATTAATTTCGATCAATCGACTGGTTGTCGGTGGTCGGCTTATTCAAAAATCTCACGGTTCAAACCGCAGAGCGGGTATTCAACAATAGATTTTTTTTACGGGTCAAAAAACGCAGATAAGCCCCCGACTTAAGTCGTGGAGAACCAAAAATTTTAGATTTTAGATTAAAGTTCCAGCTCCCAGATTTATCTGTGGAGTAAATCTAAAATCTAAAACCTAAAATCTCAAATCGACTGACCCGTCAAAAAACGGAAATAAGCCCCCGACTTAAGTCGTGAAGAACCGAAAATTTTAGATTTTAGACTTTAGTTCCAGCTCCCAGATTCATCTGTGGAGTAAATCTAAAATCTCAAATCTCAAATCGACTGACCCGTCAAAAAACGGAGATAAGCCCCCGACTTATGTCGTGAAGAACCAAAAATTTTAGATTTTAGACTTTAGTTGAATGTCCCAGATTCATCTGTGGAGTAAATCTAAAATCTCAAATCTAAAATCTCAAATCGACTGACCCGTCAAAAAACGGAAATAAGCCCCCGACTTAATTCGTGGAGAACCAAAAATTTTAGATTTTAGAGTCTAGTTCAATGTCCCAGATTCATCTGTGGAGTAGATCTAAAATCTCAAATCTAAAATCTCAAATCGACTGACGAGGTTTTAGGGTTGGCAGGGGCGGAGGTTGCAGTCGAATGCCAAGCTGGGGTATGTTGAGTGCGATCGCACAAGAATTCAACAAAAGTCCTTACGCTTTCACTCCTACCTACTTTCGCTCAAAACCAGCCCTCAACCACCACGCAAGCGGAGTTATCAGTTCGTAGTGTTAAGTTGTGTGTTAAGAAATTGGTACGGTGTCAATGAATTTATTCGCTGAGTTCAAAGGAAGAGTTGTAAGTGTTGAATTTTGAGTATTGATTTCGCAATTGTCAACTCAAATCTCAATATTGCTAACTCGATAAAAGCCTCCTTATTTCTATCTCTCAGATTTATCTGCTGAGCATAACTCATAACTCTGTACGGGCGGGTTTAACTACTTTATCTGTAACAGTTAACAGTGAACAATCAACAGTTAACAGTTAACAGTGAACGGTCAACAGTTAACTTTCCTTCCACCCTGCACCAACTCACAGCTAATAACTCTTCAAGCTACTACTAATTACAGTCTAAGTCAGAGGCACTATGAGTGCGTAAGTGTCTCTAACTTGCTGCCAGTTTTTTGAGGAAATTGAATGACAAAGCAGATAGTTATAGCAGAGCAGCATCGCATTGCTGCCGTCTTTTCAGAAGATCAAATCCAAGAACTTGTGGTAGCTACAGGCAGCCATCAAGTCAGTGACATTTACTTAGGTATTGTTGAAAATGTACTCCCTGGGATAGATGCGGCCTTCGTTAATATTGGCGATCCAGAACGTAACGGGTTTATGCACGTCACAGACCTCGGCCCGCTGCGCCTTAAACGCTCGGCAGGAGCAATTACAGAACTCCTGACCCCCCAGCAGAAAGTGGTGGTACAGGTAATGAAAGAACCGACGGGCAGCAAAGGCCCCCGGCTGACAGGCAACATTACCCTGCCAGGCCGCTATTTGGTACTGATGCCCTACGGCAGGGGAGTCAATCTTTCACGGCGGATCAAGTCGGAAGCCGAGCGCAACCGCCTCAGAGCCCTGGCTATTTTGGTGAAACCGGCCGGGATGGGGCTGCTGGTACGCACTGAAGCTGAAGGGATGACCGAAGAAGCGATCATGGAAGATTTGGAAGTCCTCCAAAAACAGTGGGAAGCCGTTCAACTCGAAGGCGGTACTTCGCGGGCGCCGGCACTACTCAACCGGGATGACGATTTTATCCAGCGGGTGCTGCGAGATATGTTCAGCGGTGACGTAAATCGGATTGTGGTGGACTCGCAAAATGGAATTAAGCGGGTGAAGCAGCAGTTGATGAGCTGGAATGGCGGTAAACTTCCTGCGGGAGTTTTGATCGATCACCACCGAGAGCGCGCCTCGATTTTAGAATTTTTCCGCGTTAACGCTGCGATTCGAGAAGCCCTCAGACCAAGGGTTGATTTGCCTTCGGGTGGTTATGTGATTATCGAGCCGACTGAGGCGCTGACGGTGATCGATGTCAACTCTGGCTCGTTTACTCGATCGGCGACGGCTCGGGAAACGGTACTCTGGACAAATTGCGAAGCAGCAACGGAAATTGCTAGACAACTGCGGTTACGCAATATTGCCGGGGTGATTATTGTTGACTTTATTGACATGGAATCCCGCCGCGATCAGTTGCAGGTGCTGGAACATTTCAATAAAGCTCTCAAAGCTGACAAAGCTCGACCGCAAATCGCTCAACTGTCGGAATTGGGACTGGTAGAACTGACTCGCAAGCGCCAAGGTCAAAATATTTACGAGTTGTTCGGCCACAGTTGTCCTACTTGTAGCGGGTTGGGTCATCTGGTGCACTTGCCTGGGGAAGAAGACTTCGCCGCAGCGGTGCGGGAATCGGGCGATCGCACCGTTGCTACGTCGAACCGCGTTTTGTTGAATTTGCCCGAAGGATTGGAACGCCGCAGCTTGACGCCTGTGGCAGCTGCAACTCCTGCCCCCGTGCGGGAAGAACGCCCCCCCGAACCTGCTCGGGCTGCTTGGGAGCCTCAAAGCGAAAGTTTGGATTTTGAGACCGGCAGCAACGCATCGCCTTTGGACTTGCTCAACCATCCCAGCTATCAGGATTTGGGGAACGGAACCAGACGCCGCCGCCGCCGCCGGATTGGCGAAGAGCCTTTTGCTCTCCCGGCGGAGGAGGAACCTGTACGTAGCAAGTTGCGGCTGCCGAATACTTCGAGCGCCCCCGTCGCGGATACGCGCTCTGAGTATCTGGCACCCCCCGGCATCCGGGCGGCTTCGGAGGGCTTCGGGCTGGTGAATATGGCGACTGTTGGCAGGCGCGAGGATTTCGATCGCGTGCGTCCGGCTAAGTCTGAGTTGATGAAGCCGATGGTGGAGCCTCCAGAGGTGATTTCGGTGGAAATGACGGCGGAGGAGCAGGATGTTTATGCTCTGATGGGGGTTTCTCCTTTGGTGCTTACTGATCGCAGCGTGAAAAATCCTAAGAATGCGATCGTTTCGGTGACTCTCCCCGGAGCGGCACCGAACAAGCCGCCTTTCGAGCAGCTCGAATTTGAATTTGAAGCGACGACGCCTCCACAGAATGTTGAGGAACCTGATTATTATCCAGAAAGGTCGGTAGTTGAGCCTGCTTTTTCTGAGGATGATGATGATGATGATGCCCAAATTTATGGCGAGAGTTCGATCGACGAAACTGATGATTTTGATCGGATGGAGGAACCCAGCGATGTGAGGGACGAATCCTATGAACCGATCGAATCCTATGAACCGATCGAATCCTATGAACCGATCGAATCCTATGAGCCGATCGAACTCAATGAGCCGATCGAATCCCATGAGCCGATAGAAGCCAGCCAACCCAGCCAACCCAGCGAGCCAGAGGAGCCTGCTATCAACCGTCGCCGCCGCCGCCGCTCGTCAGCCGTTGTGGATGAGTGATATGAAGTCAGAGGGAAGAAGGAAGAAGTCAGAGGGAAGAGGGAAGAAGGAAGAAGTAGAAATTTTTACTCTCTTCCCATCTTTCCATCTTCCCCTTTCCCCCTCTCCCTCGAACGCTCTGGTAATTGCGGGTGTGGATGAAGTCGGACGAGGAGCTTTGTTCGGGCCGGTGGTGGCTGCTGCCTGCATTTTGCCCGACGAAGTTCTCGATGAATTAGCAAGTTGCGGGGTGCGCGACAGCAAGCAGTTGAGTGCCGCAGCCCGGAGTCGGTTAGCTGTGAAAATCCGGGCTGTGGCGGTTGACTGTCAAGTTGGTGCGGCTTCGGTGCGGGAGATCGATCGCCTCAATATTTTGCAGGCTTCTTTGTTGGCGATGAAACGGGCGATTTTGAAGTTGAAGGTGACGCCGGATTTGTGTTTGGTTGATGGGAATCAAAGAATCCCCAATTTGGCGATCGAGCAAGAGACGATGATTAAGGGTGATGCGCGATCGATTCAGATTGCTGCTGCTAGTATTGTGGCGAAGGTTTGGCGCGATGAATTAATAGTACGTTTGGCTGTTAAGTATCCTGAATATGACTTGACAAATAACAAGGGATATGGAACAGCAAAACATAAATTGGCTTTGGAACGCTGCGGGCGATCGGCTTTTCACCGAGTGTCTTTTAGCCCTTGTCGAAAATCTTAAAATAACGGTGAAAAACTTAGCTAATTTGAGCGCAATTATATAAAATTTGAAAAACCAAGAATTTCCGCTTAAAAAATTCAGCTAGTACAGGCTGAACAATGTATATCACCTGTTAGAGAAACGAGCTAAGCAATAGAGCTGTCTTAATCTATTCCGAAATTTATCATTTTCATGCTCCGGTAGCATCTATAGAATCTTTATTTAACCTCTTCAGCATGACTGATAATTTGTTAACTATTCCCGGCTATCGCATCATTGAGCAAATCTACAATGGCTCTAGAACACAGGTTTATCGAGGAATTTCTGAGTCAAACCAAAAAGTAATTATCAAACTGCTATTGAGCGAGTATCCCACTTTTAGCGAACTCGTGCAGTTGCGGAATCAGTACACCATTACCAAAAATCTTGACCTTCCCGGAATTGTCAAACCCATTGCACTCTTAAACTACCGCAATGCTTTTGCTCTGGTAATGGAGGATGTTGGGGGTGTTTCCCTTGCTGAGTATACTGCTAATGCTGAAGCGAAGAATTTGGGCGATCGTCTATCAAGTAATTCTGAGGTTTCCTCCCCCCATACTTCGCCCCTACCCCTCGATGAATTTATGCCCATCGCGATTCAGATTGTCCAAACCATAGAAGGACTATATCACAACCGAATTATTCACAAAGATATTAAGCCCCAGAATATTATTATTCACCCTAAAACTAAAGAAGTTAAATTAATTGACTTCAGCATTTCCTCTCTTTTACCCCGAGAAAACCAACAAATCCAAAATCCAAACGTCTTAGAAGGAACACTAGCTTATATGTCCCCGGAACAAACCGGAAGGATGAATCGAGGGATTGACTACCGCACCGATTTTTACTCATTAGGAGTCACATTTTACCAACTGCTAACAGGGAAATTACCCTTTAACTCTACCGATCCGATGGAGCTAGTTCACTGCCATATTGCTAGGATTCCAACACCCCCGATCGATCTGATTCCAGCTATCCCGGCAGTGTTGAATAACATCATTATGAAAATGATTGTAAAAACTCCAGAATCGCGCTATCAAAGTGCTTTTGGACTGCGGTACGACTTAGAAAATTGCTGGCAGCAATGGCAAGAGAATGGGAAGATTAGCCAGTTTGCCTTGGGGAATAGGGATATTTGCGATCGCTTCGTCATTCCCGAAAAACTCTACGGTAGAGAAACTGAAATTAAGGCCCTACTAGAAGCATTTGATCGCGTCAGCGAAGGCACTTGCGAAATCATGCTGGTGGCAGGCTTTTCCGGCATTGGTAAAACTGCCGTCGTCAACGAAGTTCACAAACCCATTGTCCGCCAACGGGGTTACTTCATTAAAGGTAAATTCGACCAATTCAAGCGCGATATACCCTTCTGGGCATGGGTGCAAGCATTCCAGAATTTAATCCGACAATTACTTACCGAAAGTGCTGCAGAGGTGCAGAAATTGCAGGTCAAAATATTAGAGGCGTTGGGTGAGAATGCTCGAGTCATTATCGATGTCATCCCCGAATTAGAACGACTAATTGGCAAGCAGCCAGAAGTGCCAGAACTAGAGGGAACTGCCGCTCAAAATCGCTTCAATCTATTATTGCAAAATTTCATCCGAGTCTTAGCGACAAAAGAGCATCCTTTAGTAATTTTTTTGGATGATTTGCAGTGGGCAGACTCAGCTTCCTTGAAGCTAATACAATTGTTGATGAGCGAGACGAATACCCGCTATCTGTTGTTAATGGGAGCGTATCGCGATAATGAAGTTTTTCCAGCACACCCACTGATCCTGACCTTGGATGAGATTCGCAAAAACTCGGCAACAGTCAACCAAATTACTTTAGCACCCCTAGACAAAACTTCCCTAAATTGCCTGATTGCCGATACTCTTTCCTGTCCACCAGAAAGGGCGATTCCTCTGACGAAACTAATTTTTACCAAAACCAAAGGTAATCCTTTTTTTGCTACTCAATTTCTTAATTTTCTTCATAAAGATGGGTTAATTAAGTTTGATTTAACCCCCCCACCCCCCCCTTGGCAAAGGGAAGCAAGCGGGGGTTGGCAATGCGATATTTCCCAAGTTAGGACGCTAGCTTTTACCGATGATGTGGTCGAGTTTATGGCGATTCAGTTGCAAAAATTGCCCATAGATACCCAGAATGTTCTGAAACTTGCAGCTTGTATTGGCAACCAATTTGACTTAGCAACCCTGGCAATTGTTCATAAAAAATCTCAGAGTGAGACAGCGGCTCATGTGTGGAAAGCGTTGCAAGAAGGGTTAGTTATTCCGATTACTGAAGTTTACAAGTTTTTTCACGACTCGGAATCAGTTGAAGTTGCACAAGCGTCGGAGTTATCGGTTCCCTACAAGTTTTTACATGACCGAGTGCAGCAAGCAGCATATTTTCTGATTCCCGAATCCCAGAAACAGTCAACCCATCTCGAAATTGGGCAACTGCTATTGAGGAATACTCCTGAAGCAGAAATACAAGATAAAATTTTTGATATTGTCAACCAGTTGAATATGGGGGTGGAGTTAATTGAGTATCAGACTGAGCGAGATCGACTAGCTCAATTAAATTTAATTGCGGGACGTAAAGCTAAAGCTTCAACTGCTTATGCTGCGGCAAATATCTATCTGCAAACAGGCATTGAACTCTTGAGGGCCAACTGCTGGCTTCTTCAGTATGAATTGACCCTGAATCTCTATATTGCTGCCGCTGAAGCTGCCTATTTAAATGGTGACTTTGATGGTATGGAACAGATGGCAGCACTGGTTTTGCAAGAAGCCCAAACAATTTTAGATCGAGTTAAAATTTACGAAATTAAAATTGCCGCT
>NZ_JAUBPW010000055.1:0-48568 GCF_036700965.1 Microcoleus sp. Pol8_D6
AAATCTTTTTTACGAAGTTTTGTTCCAACTACCACATCAATGGTTGATAAAATTATTGCAGTTGCCCTCAAGTTAATGAACCCTAAACATTTAAGAAATTGGTTTGCTAATTGCTGCTACTGTACCTCATAATAGCGGGAAACGCTGTAGTTAGTTGTTATCGGATTGAATGAGACTTGTCAGTAATTCCAACCAGCCTCCATCGGATCGGGAGCGGTAGAATCAGCCGTCAAGCAGATAGGTACAAGGCTAAAAAATTCATTCTTCACAGTATAAATCTGAAAGTGTTTCTCAAATGTTACAACTGCGTTGTGCCTACTTGAATGGTTAATTTGCAGTTTAATATTTTTGCAAAATCGGGATGATCCCGCGAAGCCTTCTTGTTAGAAGGATTATATAGAAAGTCTTCCACTTTGTCATATTTGCAAAGACATAAGCTGTTACGCATTTAAATGGGAAATTCGGGACAGGCTAGAAGCCCGTCCCACAAGAGTTTTATTGATTTTTGACACACAGTTTAAATGTAGAACAGCTTATCCATTCTAAACGATCGCCCCCACCCTCCAAACCCACCAACAGCCCCCTATCCCCATTTGTCATCAAATTCTGACATTTGCTGCAACACCGATCCCCCAAATCTCCCTAATGTCAAGATTCCCTGACAAACTGATCCCCAAACTCACGAAAATGCGTATAAGTACCCAGGATTGAGGCAAAAGACCCCTTGACCCGATCGCAAGTTGTCTGCAACATTAAGTCATGACAAAGCGATCCCAAAGAAATGCTTGGATTAAGCAGCCCTGGGAGTCGAATAGCGCGTGTGCTGCCAGCACAGCGTTGCTAGCAGCACCGATCGCACTCACAAAATCGATCTTGTCACTCAAGAATCGACAGATAAAGCTTTATTTAGATCGAACGGTGCGCGCAGAAGCCAATAAGTCCAAACCCTTGATCGCATGGGGGAAAAGACAAGCTAAAAACAAGCAAGGCTTCAAAGGTTGGAGAGATTTGGAAGCTCGATAATATGTGGATTTAAAAGAGTTTCTAACTCAAAAAGTCAACACAATTGTGTTGAAAGAAAAAAATCTAACCCGCCATCCCAAATTAGTGGAGAACGAACTCATGGCAAAAGAACGCCCACCATTAGAAGAGATGACTTTGCGACAACTCCGCAGAGTTGCTAGCGAATGTGGAGTCTCTCGCTACAGCCGGATGCGGAAATCGCAACTCCTGGCATCAATTCAAGAAATTCAGCGCACCAAATTTTCCTACAGCCCATCTCGCAAACTAGAGGCACAAGAAGCAGTGGAAGCAGCAAAGTTTGAACTCGGTCAAGAAGATAGAACAGGCGGTTCTTTGTCGTCTGTGGATGAAGGTTTAGCAGATTTGCCCAACGGCTACGGCGAAAGCCGGGTTGTGTTAATGCCACGCGATCCAGAATGGGCATACACTTACTGGGACATTCCCAATGATCGCAAAGAAGAGTTGCGTCGCCAAGGAGGACAGCAACTAGCCCTGCGGATCTACGATGTTACAGATGTTAACCTCGACATTCAAAGCCCGCACAGCATTCAAGAATATCCCTGCGACGAATTGGCGCGGGAATGGTACGTGCCAATCCCCGTGAGCGATCGAGACTACGCGATCGACATCGGCTACCGCTGTGCAGATGGCCGCTGGCTGGTATTGGCTCGATCGGCAGAAGTCCGCGTTCCTCCCGTCTATCCCAGCGACTGGATTGAAGATCAATTCATCACCCTCGATTGGGAAGAAGAGTTGCAAGGCAAAACCTTCGCCGAACTGGTTCCTCCGGCCAAGAAAATGGCACAAGCAGCCAATGGCTTCGGTTACAGCACCGAAAACGCTATCTACGAACAAATCTTCGGCATGGCAGAATCTGCCGAATCCCTGCGCGTAGCCGGTTCTATCTTCGGTTCCATGCAGCACGTCGCCGGTTCCGTCCAGCAAGTCGGCATCCACGAACAAGCTCTCAGTTCCTACGTGTTCCCCTCCGGCGTCGGAATGTGGGCGGCTCCCACCATGTCCGGCCTCACCGCGTCGGGTGTCGGTATGTCCGGCCTCACCGCGTCGGGTGTCGGTATGTCCGGCCTCACCATGTCGGGTGTCGGTATGTCCGGCCTCACCATGTCCGGTTTCGGTATGTCCGGTGTTGGTATGTCGGGAGTTGGCTTCGCCGCCCCGATGCGCCCCCGCCAGTTCTGGTTAGTTGCTGATGCCGAACTGATCGTTTACGGCGCCACCGAGCCCGACGCTACCGTCTACGTAGGCGGACAGCCGATTAAACTCAATCCGGACGGCACTTTCCGCTTCCAGATGTCCTTCCAAGACGGCTTAATCGACTATCCAATTTTTGCAGTAGCAGCAGACGGCGAACAAAACCGCGCCATCCATTTGAAATTCAACCGCGAAACCCCAGAACGGCGCACCAATACCAAGCAAGATGCCGTTGTGGAATGGTTGGGCTAATCCCAAAGGTCGATCGAGCAACGGGCGATCATGCAGGTTTGTGCCAATTTTTGAACCATCACAAGGTATAGCCTCAGCCGATCGTGATTTGTTAAGGTTAATCCCAGACAACAACCCATAACACCCCCTATACACCGTTCTCCTGTTTTGAGGAGCGGTGTTTTTTGTATTTAGAAGGAAGAAGGAAGTTCGGCAGCGGATTCTGTAACGGATGTAACGGATATAACGGATCCAAGGAAGAAGGAAGAAGGAAGAAGGAAGAAGGAATAGGGAATAAGCTGTTACGCATTTAAATTGGAAATTCGAGACAGGCTAGAAGCCCGTCCCACAAAAGTTTTATTGATTTTTGACACACAATTTAAATGTTGAACAGCTAAGGGAAGAAGGAATAGGGAAGAAGTTGCAATCAACCGTTTATGTTTGTGCGATTAAGAACGTCCTAATCATCTTGGCGGTTGCTATACAAAACCCGGTTGCTGGGTCTCAAAAGTGTGTAATACAAAATCCGGCTTTAATACCCCGTTGATTCTTTAGTCTCAAGCGAGAGGGACGAAAGTTTGACTCTTGAGCTGTTTCAACCGCCGACTTTTATCAAGTCAGACAATTCTCTCAATATCTATCTGTAGATAGATGTTTACTTAAATCCCATTCTAGCTAGTTAAATAAAAATTTGCACTCTTCACTCAAGCATTATTAAGTAAGCTAAAGTTTACTTAAATTTTTATTGCATAAACTCGGTAAATCCAGCGAAACAAAAGAAAGCGAGTTATGAGAGAAAGAAGGCGAGCGCACCGCCATTTCTCAAAAGCAAATGCAAAAAATAAATTCCCCGCAGCAACGAAGCCAGAAGCGTCCCCGTCTTTTAGCCTTATTCGCTGTCACATTAGCCACCGTCTTGCTTTTATTTATTCTGCCGGCACTGACTCAACAGCCAGTCGTGCTCACCATGTTAATGCAAGGTCAAGACCTTGTTAACTGGAAACCCTTTGTCAAAGAATTTGAACAGAAAAACCCCAAGATTCGCATCAACCTCATAGAAGGGCCTTTTGACAGCAACCTCATAGAAAATCTTTACACATCTGCCTTTCTTTTAGGCGAATCGCCCTACGACATCATCAACATGGATATTGTCTGGGTTCCCAAATTTGCAGCCGCAGGTTGGGTAAGCGATTTGACAGATAGAATTCCCCCCGAACAACTATCAAAATTCATCCAAGGTAACGTCGAAGGCGGGCGGTATCGGGGCAAACTTTACCGAATTCCCCATGCTTCCGATGCCGGAATGCTTTATTACCGCAAAGACATTTTAGAACAAGCGAAAATTCCAGCGCCGAAAACCTTTGAAGAGATGGTAAAAATCTCTCAAAACTTGCAGAAACAGGGAAAAGCAACTTGGGGTTATCTGTGGCAAGGCAAACAATACGAGGGAGTATCTGCGATGTTTGTCGAGGTACTCTCCGGTTTTGGCGGCTTCTGGGCAAACCCTCAAACTTTTGAAGTTGGGTTAGATAAACCGGAGGCAATTAAAGCAGTGGAATTTCTCAAAAATACGATCGCCTCTGGCATTTCTCCTCCGGGTGTCACCACCTACGGCGAAGAAGAAACCAGGCTTTTGTTTCAAAATGGCAAAGCGCTGTTTTTGCGAAACTGGCCCTATGTTTGGAAGCTGGCCAATGCCGAAGGATCGAATGTTAGAGGCAAAATTGCGATCGAGCCAATGCTCAGCAGTACGGGTAAAACAGGCGGTTCCTGCTTGGGCGGCTGGGGCTGGGGAATTGCCAAAACCTCAAAACATCCAGAACAAGCGTGGAAAGCAATTCAGTACCTTACCAGCGAGGAAACCCAGCGCAAATTTATTTTACAAACCGGTTTAGTTCCCAGTTATAAATCCCTATTTACCAACAAAGAAATAGTTGCCAAATATCCCCACTACCCGCAACTGCTAAAAGTAGTGGAACGGTCAGCTTTGCGCCCGCCCCTGGCACAATACGCTCAAGCTTCTGATATTTTGCAGCGTTATTTGAGTTCAGCTTTTACCGGGAGAATGAGTGCAGAACAAGCAATGAAAGCAGCAGCTAGCGAAACTCGCAATTTATTAGGCAGTTTGAAACAACCCCAAGCTTCGTAACTTCTTGCTTTCATATCGATCCCCCCTAGCCCCCCTTAATAAGGGGGGGACTGGAACCTTTAAAGTATTTTTTAAAAAGGGAAGAAGTGGAACCTTCAAAGTCCCCCTTATTAAGGGGGATTTAGGGGGATCGAGACTCGGCTACAAGCGAGAGATACAAAGTCCATCTTATTAAGATTAAACGAGAAAAAGGTGAAAAATATGCAATTAGACAAGATGCGAGAGCGCGAACAAACAACCGGATGGATATTAGTAGCACCAGCTTTGATAATTCTGCTGCTAGTATTTGCTTACCCAATATTGCGCGCTTTTTGGCTGAGTTTATTCACCCAAAACCTCGGTACAGAATTAAAACTGGTTTTTTCCGGTTTTGCTAACTACAGTCGAATGTTAGGCGACGGGCGTTTCTGGCAAACTTTAGGCAACACCACTGTATTTACTGTCGCCTCTGTTGTGCTGGAATTAATTCTCGGTATGGGCATTGCCTTAGTCTTAAATCAATCTTTCACAGGGCGCGGCATTGTTCGCACAATCTCCTTGCTACCTTGGGCGCTGCCCACTGCATTGATGGGAGTAGCTTGGGCGTGGATTTTTAATGACCAATACGGCGTAATTAACGATATTTTGATGCGTTTGGGATTGATTAAAAATAGCATTAGTTGGCTTGGAGATCCGACTTTGGCAATGATGGCAGTAATTACAGCAGATGTGTGGAAAACTACGCCCTTTGTCAGCTTGCTTTTGCTAGCGGGATTGCAGTCAATTCCCGGTGATTTGTACGAAGCCCACGCGATTGACGGCGCCAGTAACTGGCAGAGTTTCCGTCAAGTTACCGTTCCCCTGCTCATGCCCCAAATTGTGATTGCTTTGCTGTTTCGATTTGCCCAATCTTTCGGCATTTTTGACTTGATTCAGGTGATGACGGGAGGGGGGCCGGCGGGGGCAACGGAGACGGTTTCTATCTACATTTACAGCACGGTCATGAGGTATTTAGACTTTGGGTACGGGGCGGCTTTGGTGGTGTGTACTTTTTTGATGTTAGTGGCAGCAGTTGCGATCGCCGCTTATTTGTTATCGAGAGCCCGCACCAATGCAGCCGGAGGAAACTAAGACGATGTTAGATTGGGGATTGTAGATTTGAGATAACCCACAGTTGCACATTTATTTGATTGGTATAAATTATGTCGATCGCCCGCGAACAACCTAGCAAAAAAACCTTTGACATCCGGCAATTAATCTTGCCAATTTCAGCGATATTAATCGTCGCATATTTTCTCGCACCCATTATCTGGCAGGTGCTAACTTCTTTCAAAGTAAATGCGGATATTTCAGCGATTCCAAACGTCTACATTCCCAAACGAATTACTTTCGAGCATTACCTGTCGCTGTTCCAACGTCGCCCGTTTGCACTTTACATTTTAAATAGCGCTTTTGTTTCGATTACTTCAACATTACTGTGTTTAGCAGTAGGCGCTCCCGCAGCTTACGCTTTAGCCCGGTTGCGGCTGTGGGGCGAGAGAATCATCTTGGCAACTGTGACGATTGTGACGCTATTTCCGGCGGTGCTGCTATTTTTGGGACTGCTGGAAATTGTCAAAGCTTTGGATTTAGGCAATAATTATTTAGCATTAATTATTCCTTACACTGCTATCAATCTGCCGCTGACAATTTTGGTAATGCGAAGTTTCTTTCAACAGTTGCCAAAAGATTTGGAAGATGCGGCTAAAGTAGACGGATACAACACTTTCCAAATGCTGTGGCAAATCGTACTACCGATGACATTTCCGGCGTTAGTCACAACTGGAATTTTGACATTTATTTCAGCTTGGAACGAGTTTATTTTTGCACTAACATTTATGACTCGCGAATCTCTGAAAACTATTCCTGTCGCCACGGCTCAACTCAGCGGGGTGTCAGTGTTTGAGATTCCTTACGGCCCGATCGCCGCAGCTACCGTTTTGGGAACTTTGCCCTTGGTTTTGTTGGTTTTGGTGTTCCAGCGGCGCATTGTTCAGGGTTTAACTGCGGGGGCCGTAAAAGGATAAATCGATTTTAGATTTTAGATTTTAGATTTTAGATTGAACTGGTTCCGGGGCTCTTGCTGGGAACGAGTCAAACAACACAGTCAACAGTTAACAGTTAACAGTCAACAGTCAACAGTCAACACTTTAAAAATCATGGCAAAATTGCAACTCAAAAACCTCAATAAAACCTACAGCCCTAAAGTAGTTCCCGTAAAAGACATTAGTTTGGATGTCAGCGAAGGAGAATTTCTGACTTTGCTGGGGCCGTCGGGGTGTGGCAAATCTACGACGCTGCGGTTAATTGCAGGGTTGGAACAGCCGACTAGAGGCGAGATTAGAATTGGCGATCGCAATGTCACTTATCTCAGACCGGGCGATCGCGATATTGCAATGGTTTTTCAAAGTTACGCGCTTTATCCGCACATGACAGTATACGAGAACATGGCGTCGAGCCTCAAACTTCGGAAAATCTCCTCTAGCGAAATCAACCGATTAGTGACGGAAGTTGCAACCTCCCTCGGATTGACGGAATTAATCGATCGCAAGCCAGGAAAACTATCAGGCGGACAGCGGCAGCGAGTGGCCCTCGGCCGCGCATTAGTGCGCCAACCGGAAGTATTTTTGCTAGACGAACCTTTGAGCAATCTCGACGCATTATTGCGGGAAAAAGTTAGGGCAGAACTCAAACAATTATTTTCCTCCCAAAAAGCTCCTGTAGTGTACGTAACTCACGACCAAACCGAAGCAATGACGCTTTCTACCAAAGTCGCCGTTCTCAACAGTGGCAGCGTGCAGCAGCTAGACCCGCCACACTTAATTTATACCCGTCCTGCAAATCAGTTTGTAGCCGGTTTTGTGGGCAGCCCGCAAATGAATTTGCTAGTGCTTAAATGCCAGGGCAATTTTGCGATGTTAGGCGATTTTGGAGTTCCACTCCCCAATATGCCGACTGTGCCGCCAGAAATTGTGTTAGGAATTCGCCCGGAACACGTCGGTTTTGCAGATGCAGAGGCCGGCAATATAGCGGCCCCAGAGGCAATTAAAGGTGAGGTTTATTTGGTGGAAAACTTGGGAATGCAAAATTTAGTTAGCGTCCGAGTTAAAGGTGTGGACTCAGTAACGGTGCGGGCTTTGCTGCCAAATGACCGCCACTGGAATTCCAAAATTGTAGAGCTGGTTTTTCCGCCTCAGTTGCTGCACTGGTTTGACGTGAAAACGGGCGATCGCTTGCAATAAGAATTTGCCCTGCAGAGCATGATTGATTAAAAATTGTCTAACCATGTGTATAAAAATATGTTTTTTGCTTCTAACTAAGTTATGACTTTAGTTAGAGGTAGAAATATTTGGCGGCTGTTAACGTGATATTCATGTGTGAAAAAGCTAATTGGCTGACACATAGGTGGCGTGTTTACCAGATTTTATCGCTAGCCTATAACTCTATTTAAGTGGTTAATAGCAAGTTAAAGCTAAGTTGGCTTTACCTCGCATTAGCTGCTGATTTTGGAGCGAGTCAATTAGATGAAAAAATCTTGAAAATTATCACCAATTAACTTAGGGAGTATTACTGAGATGAATTTGATTTCCACAGCCATTGCTCGCATCAGTTCCCTGCTTAAGGGTTTTCAAGTCAAAAGTTTTTTGAGTGTTGTCCTAGTCGGTTTTCTGCTCCTAACAACAAATGTTGATTCGGGAAGCAGTAACAAAGGTTTTGGCGCGCAAGCCAGCTCAAAATCTGAGCTCAACAATCCTGAAAGACCCCAAACAACACGGGAATGGAGGCAAGAAGCTCGCGAAACCTCAGACTCTCCCGGCGAACGAGCCCAGAAGATTGGCCAAGAGGCAGGAGCAGCCGTGAAAGAAATGGGGGAGATGTATCAAGACACTGCTAAGAGAAGTATCCGCGAATTAAAGGATTAGTAGCTCCACCTAAAAAAATATAACACTTTGAGAAACCTGATTGCTTTCGGGGCGCAGCCAAGAGTGCTCGCCCTTCCGGGTTTCTGAACACCTCAAAAGTTTGACGTTTAAATAAGTTGAGCTACTTAATACGGCAGACGCAATCAAGTAGGCGAGCATAAATAAACTAGAACAGACGCTCAAAAACCCAGTTTCTCAGGTGAAACCGGGTTTTTGAGTTGGAAGTTTTTTCTGTGGTTAAATTAAATCAAATATGGGTTAAAAAACCGTTGATCAGACTCGGTGGTTAAAACTGAGATATTGCAGGATTCTCAATCAGCATTTCAAGGGCACGCTAGAAACAATAGCCCACAATATAGAATTTCTGCGTAATTCCTGATGAATAAATATATTAACAGTCTTTGCTTGACAGGCCTGCTGTTCATCTTGCCTGTTTCTCCTGCGACAATTGCCCGCGCTCAACTTCCCGAAACTTCGGAGACTAATGCCAAGCAAACAAATCTCCTCAAAGATGAACTGTATTTTGGCTTAACAAAACCGGGATGCGAGACAATTGATGAATCAGAATAGCAGGAGTTTGTCAAGGCAGTTATTGCCCCTAGCTTTCGGCAAGGGCTAACCGTATTAGACGGCTCCGGGCAGTTTCTCAACAGCTTTGGAATTCTGATTAGAGAAAACTCTAAAATAAATAGTTATTTTAATTTATGAAAGTAGTCCGGCAAAGAATCAAGCTATTCATGAAATTATCGAAACTTACAAGCACACTTTTCAGCAGGAGTAAGTGTTGCGGGCCACCAGCGAAGTTAAAGTATCTTTCTGATTCGGTCATCCAATCAGCGTATTTATGATATTATTCGTGGTAATCAAGGTCATATCCTCAAAGATAAGTAGGGTGCGGGTGCAAGAAAAATCATAATTTGTGGGTATCGATCGCACACTGCAAAAAATCGCTAGACAAACCTGCCCGGGAGAAAACAAAAACATGATGAACGACGGCAACCAAAAAGCTGAAGCGCCTGAAACCGAGGATGCACAAAATTTGTCCGGCATGGCGAAAGCTTTTCTTGTGAGCGTGGCTTGGTCTTACGCAGAGGCACTGGATCGCATGAAACGATCGCGAAATCCACAGCAACCCGCGCCGGAATCTCCGACAGAACAAGTCGAACCCGATCCTGAAAAAAATTAATGAAAGATTATTAATGCGATCGATTTGCCAAACTATCTGGGGGTGCGATCGAACGCAATAGTCAATTAGCTGTTTTGAGTTAAGAACAATCTACTCAGAACAGCGAACTGTGCAGCTTAAGCCGGATTTGTATTGGATTTTACAACAATCAAAAAAACTGAAAGCCCCGTGACAAGCGAATTTCAAAGGTGGTACTCGCCACGTGATTTATCCGTGGAATCAATCCACAATCTAAAATCTCAAATCCTCAACCCCCCAAATTTATCCGTGGGGTCAATCCAAAATCTAAAATCTAAAATCTAAAATCGAATGACCCTTCAACAAGCTCAGGAAAAGCTTTAGTCCGGCGATGACAACTGCGTTGCAGGTTTGAACCTCAATCTATATCTATCCCTAAAAGGAATTTAAACTAAACTAATGTACGGTTTTACCGCTACAGTGTACAAAACAAATAACCAATTTTTAGATCTGTCTCATGTCTAATTCAAAAATGATTGGTAAAGCGATCGCAGGTAGCCTTTGCTTGGGCATCCTCATTAGCTTCAACGCCTCACCCGGCCCCGCATCTGCAGCAACACCAACAATTGCTGAAGCTACAGCCCCGGCCACCAGCAACATCGACACGCAACTTCTAGGCCAATGGCAAGGCACAGCCTCAGGTCAGTCTTTCACCTTCATCTTTGCCCCAGAAGGCAAATTGTTCCTCATGGCTAAAGGCCCCGACGGAGCGGTCCGCGCCCAAGAAATGAGGTACAAAGTTAATCTCGGTGAAAAACCGATGCACCTTGATGTCGGCCTCAGCAGCACACAAACCGTTGAGACTGTTTTTGAGTTGACTGCCGAAGGTCAAATGCGTCTTCAGTTGCAAGGCACCAATCCCGGACAGGCGAGACCTAATGCCTTAAACGAACAGGCAACCGTGTTTAAAAAGGTCTCCGAAGCCACTGCACTTCCTGCTGACACTCAAATCATCGGTTTTTGAGGAAAATTGCAGGCAGAAGGCACTTATGGCAATTGTCAATTGAGTGAGGTACTGATTGGGATTTTCGATTTTCGATTTTCGATTTTCGATTGCGAAATTGGTAAGACAGCCGGCGAGTACCTCACCTGATTGAGATCCGCTATAACTAGCTCTGAGTTTTCTGATTGCCACGCTTCGCGAGGAACGAAGCAATCTTAAAACTTTCCCCGTGCCTTCTGCCTTGAACAGGCCCTGCTACAATCCACTTAATCTCCCTTTAATTTTTGCCATAGACTTCCATGAGTGAAACCGTCCTAGAAGTTCGCAACCTGCGGGTTCAATTTCAATCTGCGGACGCAGGCGATGCGTCTGCAACCGTCAAAGCGGTTGACGGCATTTCCTTTGAGGTCAAGCGAGGGCAAACTCTGGGCATCGTGGGAGAGTCGGGGTCGGGAAAATCGGTAACATCCCTCGCGGTTATGGGTTTGCTGTCGAGTTCGTCAACGAAAATCGATGGCGAAATTTGGTTTTCTCCGACAAAAGACGGCGCTAGCAATGGGCCTGTGAATCTGCTGGAAATGCCGGACAGGGAAAAACAAACATACCGGGGCAGCCAGATTGCGACGATTTTTCAAGAGCCGATGAGTTCGCTAAATCCCGTTTATACGATCGGATTTCAACTCACAGAAGCCATTTGTTTGCACCAACAGGTGTCGCAGACAGAAGCGCGGCGCCAAGCTGCTTCTCTGCTGCAAGAAGTGAAGCTGCTACCGGCCGACGATGAGATAAGGCAGCGGTGTTTGGCTTTGCGGCAAGAGCATTCCCGGACTGCTGCGGGGAATCAAGCACTTATGGAGGACGATCGCGATTTGATGCAGCTCGTCAACGGTCAAAAACAAGCTATGCTCGATCGCTATCCCCACGAACTCTCAGGCGGTCAAATCCAGCGCGTGATGATTGCAATGGCCATTTCTTGCAATCCAACTTTATTAATTGCTGATGAACCGACCACGGCTTTGGACGTAACCGTGCAGGCAACAATCTTAGCTTTGCTGCGCGAGTTGCGGGACTCTAGAGGCATGGCAATGATTTTTATTACTCACGATTTGGGCGTCATTGCGGAAATTGGCGATAAGGTGGCTGTGATGTACCGAGGCAAGATTGTTGAGTGCGGTGCGATCGAACAAATTTTCAGCAATCCCCAACATCCTTACACAAAAGGTCTGTTAGCTTGCCGCCCAACTCTCGATCGGCAACTGCGCCGCTTGCCGACAGTTTCCGATTTTATGGATGTCACCACCAATGCTAGCGGCGAATTAGTAATTGTCGAGAAAAATGCCGATTTAGACGGCGACAACAGCGGGGGAAATCCCGCTTTTGCCATAGGAAAACCGCCGCGGCTGCCGAATATTTCCCAGCCTTTACTAGCTGTTGATAACCTGGGAGTCGGTTTTCCGGTGCAGGGAATGTTTGGCGAAACTAAACGCTTGTTTATGGCGGTAAACGATATTTCTTTTGAGGTTTATCCGGGCGAGACTTTGGGTTTGGTGGGCGAGTCTGGCTGCGGCAAATCTACTTTGGCGAGAGCTTTGCTGCAATTAATTCCAATCACCAGCGGTAAAGTGTTTTTTGAAGGCCAAGAAATTACGCCTCCTGCGAAAAGTATTTCGGCATCGCAGTGGATGGCTAATTATCGGATGAAAAAAGAGTACGATCGCAAATTGCGCTGGCTGCGGCGCGATATGCAAATTATTTTTCAAGACCCTTTTAGTTCTCTCGATCCGCGCCTAAATGTTGGGGATGCGGTGATGGAACCGATGGTGATTCACCGTTTTGGTAAGAACCAGAAAGAACAGCGCGATCGCGCCGCTTATTTGTTGGATAGAGTGGGTTTAAATCCAGATTTTATGCGGCGCTACCCTCACGAGTTTTCGGGCGGACAGCGGCAGAGAATTTGTATTGCTAGAGCTTTGGCTTTGAATCCTAAGTTTATTATTTGCGATGAGTCGGTTTCGGCATTAGATGTGTCCGTGCAGGCGCAAGTTTTAAATTTGCTGAAGGAGTTGCAAACAGAGTTTGGACTGACTTATATTTTTATTTCTCACGATTTGAGCGTGGTCAAGTTTATGAGCGATCGCGCGATCGTCATGAACAAAGGTAAAATCGAGGAAATTGGCACTGCTGAGCGCATTTACCGCCAACCGCAGCAAGCTTACACGCGGCAACTTATAGCTTCTATTCCAGCAGGGAATTTGGAGCGAATTCGGCAACAGCAACTAGGTCGCCAAGCTGCGTGGCCCCCGTCGCCTGCAGATGAATCAGAACAAAATTGATATTTAGTGTTTTAAACTCGTATCAATTACCAATTACTAATTAGCCATTACGCGCGAACATATCGGGCTAGGAAAAACTGCTACGAAGATTTTTTTCCTTTTATCTTCCCAAATTAGCAGTTTATCTTTATTTTACCTTCATAATTTATGGTCAAATTCTACCTGCTTGAACTTGACTAACATTCCGGGTTTTTCAAACCACAGCCAGGGCGCTTCACGCAGTATTTTCCTACATCAAACCCTGTTATTTCTAGACGCAAACAGTGGGGTATAACACGCTACTCTAACACAGTAAGCAGCTTCAGAGGCCGCCTACATAATTAGGTTATGCACCCAGGAGTGCGAGTTTCTGCGTCCAGGACTAGCGAAATTAGGCCAAATGTCCAATGACTAACAACAATATGTCGCGTAGTATTATAAGTAAACTCTCTCGATGAGTCGGAAAAATTATAAAATGGGTACCCAAGCTAAAAAGAGATTGGTTGCTACTTCCGTAAATACACTTAATTATCGCCTCGTATTGCGTAAATTTACGTAATTATCCAATACTAGAGCTCGCCAAATAGGAAATATTTATAATATTTAAACATCTTTATTGTAATTCTTAAATCAGCACAACTCAAAGTAACTCTAGAGTAAAAGAATGAAACATTCAGTTCAACTAGAAGAATCCAAAAGCACTAAATTGGTGAAAGTGCTGCAAGTGTTGTGGAAAAAAATTACGGCAGCAGTCACCCGAATAGAAAAGGCAGAAGGCAGCAAGCAGTATGAAAAAAAAATCAGCTTAGGGACGATCGCCCCTGGCACTTTATTCTCAATTTTGATAATTGTACTGCTTGTCTTAAACGGGTGGCTCGTAGCTGGCAGCGGTGATAATTTCTACGATAGCCAACTCGCCCTGGGATTTTTGGCAATAGCAAATATTGTCTTTTTGGCAGTATCGGCGCGCTCAAACGCATCTGCTGTCGTAGCCCAAAACGATCGCCCATCCAGCGAACCCAACCGGGGCGATCGCTTTTTTAGCCTCTCGCTAGATCTGCTGTGCGTCCTTAGTTTTGACGGTTATATAACACTCATCAACCCAGCAGCAGAAAAAATCCTCGGCTATTCCCCAGGAGAAATGATTGGCCAACTCTTCATTGAATTCGTGCATCCAGACGATCGCGAAGCTACTTTAAAAGAAGCTGAAAGTATTGCTGCGGGGAATAATACCGTTGGGTTTGAAAACCGCTGGCGCTGTCGCAACGGTTCTTACAAGTGGATAGCCTGGACTGCTACCCGTTTCTGCGAGGAAGAATTGATCTATGGTGTCGGCCGCGACATTACCGCTCAAGAACAAGCAGAAGCAGCGCTGCAAGAGAGCCAGCGTTTTGTTGAGCGAATTGCCAATACCAGTCCGAATCTTCTCTTTGTTTACGACGAAACCGAGCAGCGAAATATCTACAGCAACCGCGAAATCACTGATACCCTGGGCTACACCGCCGAAGAAGTTGAAAACATGGGCAGAAATCTACTGCCCACCATCATTCACCCTGACGACTTAGCTAAGTTTCCCGGCTATTTTCAGCAATTAGAAAATGCTCCCGACGGCGAAGTTATTGAGTACGAATATCGGGTACGCGATCGACAAAATTGTTTGCACTGGTTAGTCAGCCGGAATATTGTATTTAGCAGAACCGAGGAGGGAAAAATTAAGCAGCGTCTCGGTGCTGCTACGGACATTACAGAGCGCAAAATAGCAGAACAAGCTTTAGCAGAACAATTGAAACTTTCTCTATTCACAGCAGATGTGGGAATTGTTCTAACTCAAAACCAGGGTTTGCGTACAACTTTGCAATATTGCGCCGATGCAGTTGTGCGCCATTTGGATGTTGCCTTTGCTCGGATTTGGACATTGAATGAAGACAGAAATGTATTGCAACTGCAAGCAAGCGCGGGGATATATACTCATATTGACGGCGCTCACAGCCGCATTGCTGTCGGCGAGTTCAAGATTGGTTTAATCGCCCTGGAGCGACAACCTCACATCACTAATTGTGTGAAAGAAGATCCCCTAATCCAGGACAAAAAATGGGCCTCACGAGAAGGAATGGTGGCTTTTGCTGGATATCCGCTAATTATTGACAATCAGTTGCTGGGAGTAATCGCGATGTTTGCTCGCCAAGAGTTGAACGAATCAACGCTGATTGCTTTGGCGTCAAGTGCCGATACGATCGCCCTGGGAATTAAGCGGAAACAAACAGAAGAAGCTCTCGCCAGACAACAGCAAACTTTGAGGGCAATTATTGACAACGCTCCGATCTGGGTATGGCTGACAAATGCTAGCGGGCGGATGTTATTAATTAACAAAACTTTCTGCGAAGATGTGGCTATACCTGAATCAAGATTTTTAGCAGCGTCTCACTATTCCGAAGTTTTGGGATTAGAAGCATCCGCTAACTGCATGGAATCTGACGCGCAAGCGTGGAGCCAAGATATTCCCTGTTATTCTGAAGAAATGATGCAGCTTGCGGATGGTAAAGAACATTATTTGGAGACAATTAAAACTAAGGTAAAAGATGATTCTGGTAACGCGATCGGCTTAATCGGTTTGGGTTTGGACGTTACAAAACAAAAAGAATCTCAAAGACAGTTGCAAAAGTCGGAAGCGAGATTCCGCAAATTAGCGGAGCAGGAAGCGCTGCTGAACCAGTTAGCTAGCAATATCCGCGAATCTCTGGATTTAGGTACTATTTTAGCAACAACTGTGCAGCAAATTCGCGACTTGCTGCAAGTCGATCGCTGTGTGTTTATCTGGTATTTGCCCGACGCTTCGCCACCTGCTTGGGATGTCGTCCACGAATCTAAAAATGACGACTTGTTCTCGCTTTTGGGTTATTACCCTGCTGACCCAACGGGCACGCTGCCGCAAAAAATCGCTAATTTGGAAGTTTATCAAATAGATGATGTTGCAACTTTCAGCAATCCAGTAGAAAGGGAATTCTTTTTGCAGGTGGGTTACAAGTCTGTCTTGGATTTGCCAATTAAAAGTGCCGGGGGTTTAACTGGTGTTGTTAGCTGCATTTCTTGCAGCGAGGTGCGTAAGTGGACAAAAGAGGAAGTGGAGTTAATGGAGGCAATTGGTGATCAATTGGCAATCGCCATTAGTCAATCTGAACTTTACACTAAAAGCGTCGATTCAGCTCGAATAGCGCAAGAACAAGCTGCCAAACTCGAAGTAACTCTGTGCGAACTCCAGCAAGCTCAAACTCAACTCGTGCAGGCAGAAAAAATGTCAAGTCTCGGTCAGATGGTAGCAGGAATTGCCCACGAAATCAATAACCCAGTCAGCTTTATTTTCGGCAATCTTACCTACACAGAAGAATACACCAGAAACCTGATGAAACTACTGCAAATGTATCGAGATGAATACCCGGAACCTTCTCCAGCGATTCAGGAGGAAATAGAAGTTTTAGAGCTGGATTTTGTGCTAGACGACTTGCCGAAAATGCTCTCTTCTATGCAGGTGGGAGCAACTCGCATCCGGGATATCGTGCGGAGTTTGCGGAATTTCTCTCGCCTCGATGAATCTGACATGAAAAAGGTTAACATTCACGAAGGCATCGACAGCACATTGATGATTTTAGAACACCGTCTGAAAGTTCATCCCGATAGCGTAGCGGCTACGGAGTACCATCGCCCCGCCATTCAAATCGTTAAAGAATACGGAAAATTGCCACTCGTGGAGTGCTACGCTGGACTGTTAAATCAGGTGTTTATGAATATTATTGCTAACGCTATTGACGTGTTACAAGAACCGCTCGAAAATCCGGGAATTATCCGCATTCGTACAGAGGTAGAAGGTACTCTCGCTGTGATTAGAATTGCTGATAACGGTGCAGGTATCACCGATCAAGTCAAGCAACGGATATTTGACCCGTTCTATACTACCAAACGGATCGGTTCAGGAACGGGGATGGGTTTAGCGATTTCCCATTCAATTATTGTCGAAAAACATAAAGGTGAAATTAAGTGTTTTTCTGTGGTAGGGAAAGGCACTGAATTTATCATCGAGATTCCGATTAAAAGGACAGAAAATTAAATTGCTTTGTCGGCGAAAATACTAAGGTTCGTCAGTTAGAAAACCCGATTTTTTTGTACTAACCTTAAGACTGACGCACCCTACAGGCTACAAACAGAAAAAAGTTATTTTACCAGAAATTTGTCTGGTGCGTATTGCCCACCCTCCAACTAAAATTGATATGATATTAAAAATCTAAAATCTAAAATCTAAAATCTAAAATGGCATTACCTCCCGGCAGTTTCGGTTTACCCCTAATTGGCGATACCCTCAACTTTTTGCAAGATTCCCAATTCGCCAAAAAACGCCACCAGCAGTACGGGCCCCTTTTCAAAACCAGCCTTTTCGGACAGCCTACCGTGTTTATGCGTGGCCAAGAGGCTAGTTTGTTTGTTCTAAGCAATGACAACAAATATTTTGTTGTGAGTTTTCCTCCGAGTACGAAAGCGCTTTTAGGGCCGCTTTCCTTGGCGCTGCAAACGGGTGCTAACCACCAAAATCGGCGCAAGTTGCTGTACCAAGCGTTTCAGCCACGATCTTTGGCAGGCTACATCGGCGCGATGGAAAATATTACTCAGCGCTATTTGGAAAAATGGGTCAAAATGGAAACCATGACTTGGTATCCTGAACTGAGAAATTATACTTTTGATGTGGCCGGTAAGTTGTTAGTAGGGATTAAAAATGGTTCGGAAACGGCGCTAGGACATAACTTTGAAACTTGGTCTAACGGTTTATTTTCGATTCCTTTAGATGTGCCTTGGACTAAGTTTGGCAAAGCGAAAAATAGCAGAAAGTTACTGTTGGCAGAACTTGAAAAGATTATTCGCGATCGCCAGCAAGGAACTCCAAGTGGCAATGATGCTTTGAGTTTGCTGATTTCGGCTCGCGATGACGAGGGAAATAGTTTGAGTTTGGAGGAGTTAAAAGATCAAGTGCTGTTGCTGTTGTTTGCGGGACACGAAACTTTAACTTCGGCGATCGCCTCTTTTTGTCTTCTCCTAGCTCAACATCCCGATGTGATGGCAAAAGCCCGCACCGAACAGCAGCAGTTCCCCGCTACGGAACCCCTAACATTGGAACAACTCAAACAAATGACCTATTTAGAACAGGTGCTGCAAGAAGTGCTGCGTTTAGTTCCACCAGTGGGAGGTATTTTTCGGACAGTCATTAATGCTTGTGAGTTCGGCGGCTATGAAATTCCAAAGGGTTGGACTGTGCTTTCTCAGATTAATCAAACCCATCAGGATAGTCAACTTTATCCTGAACCCGATCGCTTCGATCCCGATCGATTTAACTCCGAGCGATCGGCAAAACCGTTCAGTTACGTGCCATTTGGTGGAGGTTTGCGAGAATGTTTGGGCAAAGAATTTGCCCGGTTAGAAATGAAGTTGTTTGCGGCAAAGATTGTTCGGGAGTTTGAATGGGAGCTTTTACCGGATCAAGATTTGAATTTAATCCGAGTACCGACTCCCCATCCCCGCGACGGTTTGCGAGTAAAATTTCGGCGGAACTATTCTTAAGAACAGGCTTTCCGGCCTGTTCCACAATAGATGAATTTTATTGTGGGGAGTAGGGGTTGGGCTTCTAGCCCACCCTGAAAGCCTGATTGATAATGGTGCAAGATCTAAGCCTTAATCAACATCCAATTGCATCGACCCCAAATACTTAGTTAAATAAGGAGAAAAAACCTCATAAATCAGAGTCAATGGCTTCCCGTGATGCCAAAACAAATAGTGTCGCCCCCAAAAAGGCCCCGACTCTTCAAACGCTGATTCCAAAGCAGCCGAATTACCGCAATAAATGCCCTGCACATCGCGATACAATTCTGTCCGCAGTCTCGCTAAACTAGCCCAAATTGGCAAAGATTTATTTTGTAAATATTCGTCTACGTGGCTCGCTTCCCACCAAGAAGTTGCATAGGCTAGCCGCTGTCCAGAAGCTGTTCGCAGCCACACTTGTCGGCGCAGGCGCGGCCCCGGAACCGCGACAATTTGCTGGGGCGCGCCGTCTGCGTCTTCACCCACTAAAGACATATCGATCACATCTACTTCTGTGGGTTCCCCTGTCAGCAGTTGCAGGTGACGGGTGGGGGAACCGTCGCCTAGGAGCAGTATTTGCCATGCCGGTGCGAGCTTGGTGTGGGGCAAACCCTTCTGTACTGCGTCTTCGGCTCCTTGCCACAGAGGGTTGAGAGCGTGCCAGGTGCGGCTGTTTTTGGGTGTGAATGTTGCAGTCAAGGGTCTTTACAAAACTTAATTTTTTGTTTATTATAACGCTTCTTCAATTATCCACTCAAAAATCAAAAATTGATCGACCGAGGACGATCGCTCATAGGATGTCCAGTGAAATAGTTATAATACTTTTGTTCGGGATTTTTATTCTTCCTTCTTCCTTCTTCTTCCTGACATCCGTTACATCCGTTACATCCGTTACATCCGTTATATAATCCGTTGCCGAACTTCCTTCCGCTATATGTTACGAATAACCGAAATAAAACTCCCCCTCGATCATCCTCAAGATGCGATCGCCAGTGCCATTATCAAAAAGCTGCAAATTCCCCCCGAAGAATTGCTCAGCTATTCCATCTTCAAGCGCAGCTACGATGCTCGTAAAAAATCAGAAATCCTCCTTGTCTATATTGTGGATGTAGAGACGGCACAGGAAAAGCAACTTCTCCAACGCTTCAAAAAAGATCCTCATGTGATGGTAACACCAGACACGAGTTATCGCTATGTAGCCAAAGCCCCCAGCAATTTGACGGTTCGCCCCATTGTGATTGGTACAGGGCCGTGCGGGATGTTTGCAGGTCTGATGCTGGCACAAATGGGGTTTCGCCCTATCCTTTTAGAACGCGGAAAAGCAGTGCGCGATCGCACGGTTGATACCTTTGGATTTTGGAAGAAAAAAGCAGAATTCAACCCAGAATCTAACGCCCAGTTTGGCGAAGGTGGCGCGGGTACTTTTTCCGATGGCAAGCTCTACAGCCAAGTTAAAGATCCTCAACATTATGGGCGGAAGGTGTTGACGGAACTTGTGAATGCAGGAGCTTCACCAGAAATTTTATATATTAATAAACCGCATATTGGCACGTTCAAACTGGTGGGAATTGTCCAAAGTCTACGCGCCCAAATTGAAGCATTAGGCGGAGAAATTCGGTTTCAAAGTCGTGTAGAAGATATCCACATCGAAAATGGAAAAGTGCAGGGACTTACCCTCGCCAGTGGAGAATATATTGCTAGTAATTATATAGTTTTGGCAGTGGGACACAGCGCCCGCGATACTTTTGAAATGTTGTTTTCGCGCGGGGTTTACATCGAACCTAAACCTTTTTCCATTGGTTTTCGGGTGGAACATCCCCAAACTATTATCGATCGCTGTCGTTTTGGCGATCGGGCGGGCCATAAGCTTTTGGGTGCCGCCGATTACAAACTGGTTCACCATTGCCAAAACGGTCGTTCTGTATATAGTTTCTGTATGTGTCCCGGTGGTTTGGTAGTGGCGGCTGCGTCAGAACCGGGGCGACTTGTTACTAATGGGATGAGTCAATATTCTCGCAATGAACGGAATGCTAACAGCGGGATTGTGGTGGGTATCACGCCGGAGGATTATCCCGGTCATCCCTTAGCCGGAATTGAGTTTCAGCGTCGCTTAGAAGAACGGGCATTTGAGTTAGGTGGTGGCACTTACAACGCCCCTGGGCAGCTTGTGGGGGATTTTTTGGCGAATCGCCCTTCCACGGCGCTGGGCGCTGTGCAGCCGTCTTATACGCCGGGAGTTGTGATGACTGATTTGAGCGAAAGTTTGCCAGATTATGCGATCGCAGCTATCCGCGAAGCACTTCCGGCTTTTGACAAACAGATTAAAGGATTTGCGATGGATGATGCGGTTTTGACTGGGGTGGAAACGCGCACTTCTTCACCAATTCGGATTAAACGCAAGGAAGATTATCAGAGTTTGAATACAGAAGGTCTTTATCCTGCTGGGGAAGGTGCGGGATATGCGGGTGGAATCCTGTCGGCGGGGATTGATGGGATTAAGGTGGCGGAGGCGGTTGCTTTGAGCATATTGCAATCTTCAAACCACAAAATTTGATGCGGGATTTGAGGATTTTTAGATGATTTGAAGATTGCTGTCAATTGTCAACTGTCAACTGTTCAAACAGCAGCTAAACGCGATCGAATTTCCGTATCGGTATACTCCGGCGTCCAGCCTTCTTGCGTGGTAAAATAGCGCACCGCTTTAATTTTCCGCGCTGCTGTCAAATAAAACCAATGTTCTGTATTCGCCGGCACGTTGATAAATTCTTCCGGCTGCACTGTGAGTTCGACTTGGCTGCCGTCGGGCCGCACGAAGCCGAAAATGCCCTCGCCTGCTACGATATAGCGGACTTCATCATCGGCGTGGATGTGGCACTTGTTGAATTTGGACAGCATGGTGTCGAGGTTGGGAATGTCTGGGTGCAGTACGATTAAGTCTCGCGACTGATAGCCTGCGGTTTCCGACAATTGTTGAAAGTAGCCGTCGAGGGCTTGCAGCACTTGCTCTTTTTGATTGTCGTCAAGAGCATCTTTAGCTAACAAATTTTGAATTTCAGCGCTGTCACCCACGGGCCAGCGGTTGAGTTGAATGTTTAAGGAAGCGAGTTCGCGCGCAATGTCGCTTTGTTGAGTGTAGGTTGTACCGTTTTCGAGTTGCAGGATAGCCATTTTTGCACGTTCCAATTTTGGGGTGAGGCGATACACAGGCACTGTGAAAGATTTTTGTCGATCGCGCCTGTACCAGAATCACAATTTTAACGCTAATTTGAACAGGCTTTCCGCGCTGTTCCACAACAGTTCAATATTTGCCGCGATAATATTGATAAGTCAGGCGCCAGCTAGCACCAGCAGCGATCGGCAATCCTGATATCTTAAATGTAACTTTTGCAACAACTATGCCTACTTATACGGGAATTTCTAGCGAAGCATTTCAGCATCCCCTCGATCGCCAAGCTGAGGAAGCGCTGCGAAGCGTGCCTGGATTTGACTTAATTGCCAGCAAATTTGTAGAATTTGTCTACGAACGACCGCAATTCGTTTACCTAATGGGAAATAGCATTCAAGTCGGGCCCCGCCAATATGCCAGCATTTATCATATATTTCGCGAGTGCGTCCAGGCTTTAGATGTTTTTCCAGAACCGGGTTTGTTTGTTTCTCAGAATCCCTCAGTTAACAGCTATGCCCTGGGAAAAAACCAGCCTTATGTAGTATTAAACACGGGTCTTTTAGACTTGTTGGACGAGGCGGAACTGCGGGTAGTCTTGGCTCACGAGTTGGGACACATTAAATGCGGTCATCCAACTTTAAATCAAATGGCGATGTGGGCGATGAGCGTCGCATCGACAATTGGCGAGATGACTTTCGGTTTGGGAAATATGGTCGGTAGCGGTTTAATTTTCGCTTTTTACGAGTGGCGGCGCAAGGCTGAATTGTCGGCGGATCGGGCGGCTTTGTTGGTGACGGATGACTTGAACAGTGTGATGAAGACGATGATGCAACTTGCGGGAGTTAGCAGTAAATATGCTGACCAATGCAGTTTGCAAGAATTTATCCGCCAGTCTGACAATTATCAAGAGCTCGATCGAGACAATCTCAACCAAGTGTATAAATTTTTACTTTACAACGGGGGCCAAGGCGTGATGCTGAGTCACCCTTTCCCGGTGGAACGCCTGCGGTATTTGCGAGACTGGGCAAGTTCCGAGGAATACCGCCAAATTAAGTTGGGGAACTACAAGCGGGCTGTAGCTGAGGGTGCGGTTGATGTGAAGTCGCAAACGCCTAACAGCGAGACGGAGGCTTTGCGCCGTCAGATTGAAGAGTTGCAGCGGGAGATCGAGAGGCAAAAATCAAAGCGAAACTAAGTTTAAATTCCTCGTCCCCAGGCTGTGCCTGGGAACCAGCTAAATGTTTTGTTGAAGATTTACCGGATTTGAGGGAGGGAGAAACGTAAAAGGAAGGTAAACCAGTGAGAGACTTACTCGCAACTGGCCTCCAATCTAAAAACTGTCCCCTCCTTTCGGAAATCTGTTTCTGAGGAGGTGTAGTTTAAATCAAGAGAAGCTTATAAATCAACGGGGCTAAAAAAAATGAATATTGATAACGCAATGAATACTAACAAGCCAACTTCTAATTTTTTCGGCAATGTGGGAAAAGTCGCGATCGCGCTGACTCTTCTAGCTGCCGGCATGGCATTTACAAATCCTGGGAGAGACAAATACCTAACTTATGCTTCCGGGGTGCTACAAACCGAGTTGGAAAGCACTGTGTGTAAAGATTCTCGCGTTCCGAAAGCTTTGAGCGGCATTACAGATACTTTGATCGGCAGTTGCAAGAATTTGCTGACTTCGCAGCGCGACACGATCGAAAGCTTGCTCGACAATACAACGCAGCGTCAGAATTTAGGCGTTGTCAGTATTTACACAACTGAATTAGGTAAAAAAAGCTATCAAACGGTGGGAGCTTTTGGTAATTTTGTTACCCTACCACCTAGTTCTGAAAATGTTCAAAATTAGAGCCAGATTAAGTTCACTTGTTGAAACCGGGTTTTTTAGAAAGCCCGGTTTTTGCTTACATAATTCTCTCTCAGTAAATCTCAATAAATTCGGAGAGCAATAGCACATATTTTTAATGAGACCCGCTATTAGAGAGAAAATATTAAGTTTTCTTAAAGAAGAAAAGTTATTGTCCCAGTTAATATTAACATGAACGCTATAAAGTTTGATGTTTAACAAATAAGCAGATGGTAATGCAATTAAGTAAGGGTGAGAGATTTAATATATCTAAAGAAGCGCCCGGTTTGAAAAAAATGGCGATCGCCCTCGGTTGGCAGGTGACAGAGGCAGGACAAAGCTACGAGATTGATGTCTCTGCCTTTATGCTAGGTGCTGACGGCAAAATACCTAACGATAAATATTTGATATTTTACAATAATCTGCAATCCGGTGACAGTTCGGTACTGCAAGTGATTCGAAATAAAAACAACAGAAGTCAAGAGAATAAAACGATTTACGGTGTTATCTTAAAAAGAGTTAATCCTGAAATTGAGGAAATAACTTTTGTTGTCACTATTCACGAAGCAGAAAAAATTAATGCAAATTTTAGCAATATAAAAAATGCTTTTATTAAGATTTACAATTTGGATACAGAAAACGAACTTGTTAGTTATGAATTAAAAGAGAATTTTTTGCGAGAGACTGCTGTAGAATTTGGTCGCTTGTATAGAAAGAATGGAGAGTGGAGGTTTCAGGCGGTAGGAGCAGGATATCAGGCAGGATTGCAGAGTTTTGTTGATAAGTATTGCAGCTAAAGTAGCAGCGTTGAAAAAATCTCGCCTGTACATTCTGATAGCAGCAGCACAAGAACTCGGAGCAGGAGAAGAAGTAAAAGATAAACCCCAGTCACATTAGTCAATATAGCAACCGCCAAGACGGTTAGGACGTTGTTAATGGCTGAAACGATTGATTTTATTGCTTTTTCCTTCTTCCTTCTGCTATAGATGACAAAATCTGCTGGTAAGCATCGATGGTTTGCTGGGCGATCGCATCCCAGTTATAATGCTTTCTTGCGTATTCTTGGCCATTCAATCCCCGGCGTTGACGTTCCTGTGGATTCAGAAGTGCTGATTTGATTGAATTGGCGATCGCCCCTACTTCCAAAGGTTCCACCCAACCAGCTTCTGCTTGCTGTATGTCTTCCGCAATATGTATGCGATCGGAAATGGCGACAGGTACACCAGCGGCCATCGCTTCTGCTACAGCAATGCCAAAGTTTTCGTAATAAGAAGGCAACACAAATAAGTCGGCTTTTCTCAATAGTGCAATTTTTGAATCACCACTAACAAAGCCAGTGATTGTTGTAGACTTTCCTAAACTTGAATTTTGTATTTTTTCTTTAATTTTTGTTTCATAACCTGCATCTTGCGGATTGGAACCTGCTAAAACAAAATGAAAATTTATGCCTTCTGCCAAAATAGTTTCCAGTGCGGAAATTAGCAATTCTAACCCTTTTTTTGGTTCAATCCGCGACATAAATAATATTATTGGTATTTCAGAATCCGGCAATATATCAGAATAAAAATCTGCCCTCACACCCAAGGGAATCACCAAATCCTGTGGCACAGGCATCTTGCCTGTGCTGCCCAAACCAAATCTTTCTGAGATTTTAGCCTCTTCTTTACTTGTGAAATGAATTGCGGCTGCCCCTGCTAAATTAGGGCGTTCTAAAAGCGTGGCATAAATCTGTTTCAAGCGCTTTTTTTTCTGCAAATCGGCGGGGTCAAGCATACCGCAGGGACGCATAATATATGGCAACTTGTGCCCTCTGGCAATAGTAGCCGCGAGGGTAGTTACTGGTGAGAAAAGAGCGTGAATGTGAGCCAGGTCAAATTGTCGCGCATTTTCATTGAACCACTGCAATAACGAGAGGGAAAATTTATATCTGCGCCAGGGATAACAGCGGAAATAAATAATTTGATAACCGTTTTGTTGTAGTGGTTGATTTAGAGGAACATCTAAGGGAAGTTGACCGATATCTCCGTTAGAATCTGTGGTGATAATGGTGACATCAATGTTTTTTGCTGCGAGGGCCGCAGAAAGTCCGAGTACCATTTGACTTGGCCCGCCGTATACCAAGGAAATTGAGGGGATAATTTGGAGAATCCGCATCAGGGATAGTTATTTAAATCCACATACCAACATCTCCCATTACAAATTTAATTATCTGCAAAAGGCTTCCCGTCTAGCTGTTCAGCTTCCTCTCTCTTTGTTGCTGTAATTTGGGTATTGTGAGCCATTGTCTTGGAAAATTCATACATTTCAGTGGCTTTTGCTTCCGCAGCTTTCACAATTTCAAGGATTTCCAGCAGTAGGGTTTCATCTGGTAATTGTTTCATGGCAATGCTTCTAATCTCTCAACTACTTTGTCAATCATAATTCTCGATTCAGGAGCCATCTTTAGCAAGGCTGCTAAATAATCTCCTGCTTTTTGAACATCTTCATGGGGCACACCAGCCATCAATACATTGCCCACAATGTGTTCTGCTTGTAAGCGAGTACCTGCTACGTTGAATTGAAAATTGGTGATTGAAGAAAAGTATTGCATCAGTATTTCATTCTGGGGAAAAAGAGACATGGCTCTTCTAAGTGCAAAAAGTCCCAGCGTTGCTTGGCGCTCACTATCGTCTAGTACCTGGTAGAGTTCGTTAACCAAAGAGCGTATATCGGGAGGAATAGACATTTACCACAGTTTTTATTTAACACTTGCATTATAGCTAAAAGTTACAATAATTCTTTGTAGAATTCCAATAACTGCTCAGCTAAAGCTTTATTTGTATAATTGCTCATCGCTCTATGATAACCCCGATCGCCCAAATCAGCAGCCAACTCGCACCGCTCCATCAATTTCTGCAAACACTCTCGCAAAACCCCGGCATTTCCTTCTGGGAATAATAACCCCGCATTGCCGATGACGTGGGGAATTTCCCCGCAGTCGGAACCAATCACCGGAATGTGACAGGCCATCGCTTCAATTAAAACGTGACCAAATTGTTCTTTCCAGCCCACCGTGGTCAAAGTTTTGAATTTATAGCTAGTTTGCGAAGGCAATACCAAACAGTTCATTAAGTTAATGTAAGGGGGAATTTCTTCGTGGGAAACGCTTTCAACCCAGATTATTCGGTCGCTGATTCCCCATTCTCTACATTTTTCGGCGAGGTGCGCTCGCAATTTTCCTTGTCCTACTAACAGCCACTTCCAAGAGATTTTTTTTAACCCTGCCAAGGCTTCCGCTAAAGTCAACAATCCTTTTTCTTCGACAAATCGCCCTACAAATCCTACCACAAAATCGGTCGGTTTAATTCCTAACCTGCGCGATAAATCAGCGTCTTTACCAGTGCGGCGAAACAAAGTTTCATCTACTCCGAGTTGTGGCATTACTTTTACCGCACCTTGATAGCCCCGCTGCCGCAAAATTTTAGCTCCATCTAAGTTGCCTGCAATAATTCCGTCGGTGTGCTGAAGATTGTAATTTTCTAAGACTGAAATAGGCCAATTCAATTGATAAGGCAGATTCCACCAAGTAAATAATATATTTTTTGCTTGGAGTTTGAGCAGTTTATTTAGTAAAATTAATTGAGCACAAGCGAGAGATTTTGAACCTTGTTCAACTTGAATTATCTGGGGCTTAATTTTTTGCAAAAGTTCAATTAAATCTTTACCAAAAGTTAGCAATCCTTGATTGTTTTGACTAAAGTTGGAGACGGGGACTACTTTAAATGAGCCTTTTTGATAAAATTGCGTTTCTATAATTTTATTTTGTACGCCTCCAGGCTTCCAACGCTGCGGCACTACAACTGTTACTTCAATGTCGGGTTCTAGGTTGGCTAATATCTTGAATTTTTCCCGATTAATGTCCACAATATAGGTGTGACTAGCCACGAGAATTCTCATTTATTGGGAAGGGCGAATGGGAATAGGTAATTATTGAGCGTTAATCTTATCTTGATGGCTATAACTTTGTCCATCATTCCACAGAGATTGAATTAGTGTATTGATAGCACTGAGAAAACCCAGGATATAAAAAGAAAATCTAGTTATAATTTTAATGGGCGAGTGGCTTTTATAACAAGGTGGATTTCCCAAAACGTGGCAGTCAAATAGTTTGGCAAAAAATCGCAGGCATTGAAAAGCTGTTAAATTTTTCAATCCCATGAGGAAATGGTTGTGATAAAATGTTACTTGATATTCGATCGATCGCGTACTGACATCGTGACACCCGCCGCTCTCTTCCCCCAAGTGAACTAAACACGCCTTGGGATCGTACCAAATTTTCATGCCCGTCGATCGCAATCTCAAACAAAAATCCGACTCCTCCCGCACCGCACTCCCTGCAAACCGCTCATCAAACCTCAGCCCCCATTCGGCAAAAACCTGCCTGCGAAATGACATATTGCAGCCTCTAGCCGAGAGCACCTGCTGCGGTTTTACTGTATGCACCAAATCGATAAAATACCAGGCAATGCCCGCATCCATAGCTTCTGAGGGCAAATATTCAATCGCCAAATCGCCTCCAGAATTATCCAGTTTCATTCTGTCAAAAACCCTGCCCGCCACACATCCCACATCTGGTTTTTCTAAATAGTTGTCAGCATGAGCAGCCAAAAAACCCTCTGGCAATTGTACATCATCATCAATAAATAAAATAATCTCTCCAACTGCGCGTCGCACTGCATAATTTCGAGCCGCCGGCAAACTCGCCCAATCTACCCGAAACCAGCGAATTTGGCCCGCATTTGCCAATTTCTCTAAATAAACTTGAGTTTCCGATTCGTGGGTGCGAGTTTGATCAATTACCAGCACTTCAAAATTCGGGTAATTTTGCCGAATCGCATCAGCCAATGTCTCTCGCAGAGGTTGTTCACGGTTGTAGGTAGGTATCACAACAGAAATCATCATTTGCAGTTGCCACTTTGCTTATTTCTCTACACGCCAAAGCCAGCCATCGCCTGGTTTGTAAATTGATGTAATTTTATATTTTTGCACTTTTTCTAGTTCAAATTTTAATGCTTCTGTAGCTCGGTAGAGAAATACATCGCTAAAACCGTCAGGAATTTTGACTTGTTCGGGTTTAACTGCCAGCAAAAGCTGTACTTCCGGCTTCAGCAGATAGCTGACAGACAGTATTTTTCCTGTGATGTTGTTGCCTCCGTGAGTGATTACTAAAGGTTTTTTCGCTTGATTTACAATCGCCGCTACTTGCGGATTGTATTTAGTGCTAGAAGGATATTTGTTCCACCACAGTTGGGACTGTGAGCTGACGGCACAAGAAACTATTCCACTCGATATTAGCGCTATTAAACCGAACTGCCATAGCTTTTGTTGGCGGGGATTGGTAGCGACTTTAATTTTAGCGGTGAATAGGTAGGCAACAGCTATCTGGATTGCTAAAATATAGGGAACCAGATAGCGATCGGCAACGCCTCGCACTGCTATCAATACTATCGCTGTAATTCCGATCGCTGTCAAGACAAACAGCCAAACTCGTTTAGGAGTTGAGCGGCAGAGCGAGTATATTGAATGTGTGATCGCTAACAGCAATACGGCTACTACAATCACTCGGATTAAATCTGTAGTCATATTTATAGAACCAGATTTGATGATGCCACCTTCCCAATGCGTGTCGATAAACATTCGGCAGGTGATGAGAATTAAAGGTTGAAGTGAAGATATCAAAGGCATGAAAAAGCGGGGAAAGCCTACTGTTGACTTAATTTCTTCCGAATTATCAAGTAATATCCAAATCCAAGGCGCAAAAATAATTATTGCTGCCGCTGAAGCTAGTAAATAAGCAATTAATGTTTTGCCAAAACGCCAATTATCCTTAATAATTACATAGATGCCGTGGGCGCATACTACTAAAAAAAATAATAAACTAGAATAGAGTCCTAAAGTCAGGGCGATCGCATAAATAGACCAAACAGCCTTGCTCAATTTAGATGTGATCGGAGAATTTTGTAGGGTGATAGCCCGCAGCAGAATTGCATTCGACAGCAAAACCAGGACTGCAAACATCATGTAGGGTCTTGCCTCTTGCGCGTACAAGACGTGAAAGGGGGAAACAGCAACGATTGTAACAGCCACCCATCCCACAGACGCAGAGCGAAATAATTCCCAGCACAGCCAATAAATGCTGGGAAAAACTAACAAACTAATCAAAGCTGAAAGACTTCTGACAGTCGCCACTTGCGGGTCTAACAACTGCACCCAAAACCTGGCTAAAATAAAATACATTGGCGACAGTTGAGGTTCTTCTGTAGCTAAACCTTTAACAGTATCCCACCAAGTTTTTTCGGGACTTATCTGCTGGTATTTCCGCTGCAAATCTGCGACGCTAATTGTTTTGCCTTGAAAATCTTGCTGCACCATTTCCGTCCAGGTGTAGCCAGAAATTCGCAGCGAGGTGATAGATTCGTCGAACGAGTAGACTTTGCGATCCAGATTAGTAAAGCGAAACCATATCCCCGTTATTAATATGAGGACAATTAAAAAAATTAACGAAATGCGATGCAGCCGCCCATTTTGAATTGATTGGGTGTTCATACAATCAGAAATGGGGAAATGAAGAAAGAAGGATTTAGTTATTTAGGACAGAGGGAATAAGCAGGAGGGAATAAAGAATGAGAAATGGGTTTTAATATCCGCGATATTTCTCTAGATGCTTCTTTATTATTCCTTTTTCCTTATTCCTTCTGGCTTCTTGCTTCTTCCTTCAGATTAATTCCCCATTTTCATCAGATAGCTATGTGTTGCTGAACGGCTAAAACTAAATTTTCCGTCCAGAAATTAGCCAATTCGGCGCTGGCAGCTTCCACCATAACTCGGATTAGGGGTTCAGTGCCAGAAGCGCGAACTAAAACCCGTCCCTGTTCGCCCATTGCGGTTGTAGCACGTTCGATCGCCTTTTGCATTGCCTCGCACTCCTGCCATTTCAGGCGTTTTTCGCGATCCTCCACCCGAATATTTCGCAACAACTGCGGATAAGTTTGGAAACTGCCACTTACCAATTGTGCCAAAGATTGCCCGGACTGGCGCACCAGCGAAGCCAAATGCAAAGCTGTCAGCAAACCGTCGCCGCTGACACCATAATGCGGACAAAGAATGTGTCCCGACTGTTCGCCCCCCAACATCGCACCAGTGCGCTGCATTTCAGCGTGAACGTACTGATCTCCGACGTTGGTTCTAGTTAGTTTGCCGCCCAATTCTTCCCAAGCTCGCTCGAAGCCGAGGTTAGCCATTACAGTAGAAATAATTAAATTGGATGGTAACTGTTCGGAGTCGCGCAACTGCCGGCCCCACAGATAAAGAATGTAATCGCCGTCAATCGTTCGACCTTGGTTGTCAACACACAAAACTCGATCGGCATCGCCGTCAAAAGCAAATCCCAAATCGGCATTGTGTTCCAAAACAGCCGCTTGCAAACTGTCGAGATGAGTAGAACCACAGTTAACATTAATACGAGATCCATCAGGAGAGTCGTGCAAACAGATCACATCCGCCCCCATTTGCGCGAACACCGCCGGCCCCAAACCCGCGGCCGCCCCCCAAGCCAAATCCAAAACTATCCGCATTCCCTCCAAATTCATCTGTTGCAGCGAATCACAGAGCGAAGTGGCATAATCTTTAACCAACTCAGAGCGATGGTAGTGGTGTCCCCAAGCCAAGCTAGCAACCGGAACCTTTGCCCCTCGGATTCCCGCTTCGATTTGTTCCTGCAACTGCTGCGACAGCTTCGAGCCGTTTGAGTCGAAAAACTTAATGCCGTTGTCTTCTGGGGGATTGTGAGAAGCCGAAATCATCACTCCGCCGACCGACTCCGAAACGCTTGCCAGATAAGCAACGCAGGGAGTGGGACACAATCCCAAATTCCACACTTCCAAACCGGCGGCTGTCAAACCCGCTGACAGTGCCATTGCCAGCATATCGCTGGAATTCCTGCTGTCTTGCCCCAAAATCACAGGCCCCTGGTTGGAGGTATTTTGGCGTAGAACTTGTCCAGCCCAGAAGCCGACTTGCAGGGCTAGGGGTGCATTCAGCAATTCTCCAACTTTCCCGCGAATGCCGTCTGTGCCGAAGAGTTTCGTATTGGGCAGGGGGAGGCTATCTCCCAGCAGAATCGTATCGCGTTTGACTGGCTGTACCGAGTTAGCAGCCGGAAACTCGCTGCCACGAGGGCGCGAAGGTGTCTGAACCATATTCACTCCTTTAGGAATATTCACACTCACACTTTGGGTTCATGTTACAACTGAAAGTCTTTATTTTCAGCGTAAACTCCATTTATTTCGTCAATTGCTGAAGCAACTTGCTTTGACAACCTACGCACAAAGCTTAACTTCATCGGAAAAATTTGTATTGTACCCAAGGGAAAAACTTTTAGTCCCGGGCGCGCCAACGCCATAAAACCCGGTTTCTTTCTGCGTCGAGGAATGATGCTGCTGCTGTTTGAGCCTGTCAGGCACTGCGTGTGTAGAAGGTTAATGCTGTATTGCCGTATACTTTCTGGCGGCAAATTTCTAGGCCGGAAATCGCTGGTGCCGATCGCTCCGGGCTGTGTTCGATCGCGATTTCGCCGAGGAGTGCTAGCATTTCTTGGCTGGCGAGCGCGTTTAACACAGGTTCGTACAAGTCGCTGGCGTAGGGCGGATCGAAGTAAATGCGATCGAACTGCTGCCCCGCTAGTGCCGCCAATTTCGCCGTCGCGTTTCCCCGCAGTATTTGGAATGTTTGGGACGAGTCTGCTACTTGATCCCAGTTTTCGCGGATAATCGCACAAGCTTTCGCCGACTGTTCGATCCCAGTGACACTCGCGGCTTGCCGACACAAAGCTTCTGCACCCATCGAACCGCTGCCGGTACAAATGTCAAGCCATCTGCAATCTGCGATCGTCCCTTGCCAAATATTAAATAAAGCTTCTCTGACTCGCGAAGGTGTAGGGCGAGTTGCGAGTCCCGGCAGGGTTTTTATTTGGCGATTGCCACAGATTCTTAAACTCATTTAGGAAGAAGGAAGTTCGGCAACGGATTCTGTAACGGATGTAACGGATGTAACGGATTTAACAGATGTCAGGAAGAAGGAAGAACAAAGAAGAAGGAAGAAGACTTTTAAAAATGTCAAACCCGGTTTCGGCAATCTACCGGGTTTTTCAAGACTCATGCCACCTAAGCAGGTACTTTTTCCCTCACCCGACTGACAAAATTTGACAGCATTTGCAATCCCGTACTCGAAGACTTTTCCGGGTGAAATTGCACGGCCATCAGATTGTCTTTAGCTATAGCCGCCGTCACGTTTTGACTACCGTGAGTCACAATTGCCGATCGCACTTCCAAATCAACTGGATCGACATAATAAGAATGCACGAAATAAACCCAAGGATCAGACGGTAAATTTTGCCACAGCGGCAAACCCGGCTGAGTAAATTGCAATTGATTCCATCCCATGTGCGGAATTGTCAAACCAGGTTCCGAGCGAAATCGGCGCACTTTTCCGGCAATAACGCCCAATCCCGGTTCTACGCCTTCTTCGGAACTTTCAAACAGAATTTGCAAACCCAAACAAATGCCTAAAAAAGGTTTTCCCGATGCGATCGCCCTTTTTATCGGTTCTATCAAATTGCGCGATCGTAAATTCTGCATTGCCGGGTCAAACGAACCAACTCCCGGCAAAACCACCGCATCAGCCTGCTCGATTATAGCAGGAGAATCTGTAATTTGTGGCACTGCACCCACATTTTCCAAGCCTTTACAGACTGAGTGCAGATTGCCCATGTCATAGTCTACTACTGCAATGACAGACATTGACTTACTTGCCTTATATTATCAATATCAGTATTATTGCACAAATATGACGGCGAAAATCCTGCTAACCTCATTTGATACTTGGCTTCCCCATCAGCAATCCAACTCTTCGGACGACTTATTAGCCAAGATTTCCCAAATCAAATCTTTCCCTGATTCCCTGACTTTTTTGAGGAAACTGCCAGTAGATTTTCAGCTAGCACCTAATTTAGTGATCGCCAAAATCAACCAACTCCAACCCGACACTATTATCTGCTGCGGCATGGCCGAAAGCAGGCAAAAATTAACTATAGAATCTTGCGCTTGCTGCGATCGCGACATTCTGAAAACAGCAGTTAATCTCGAACCGCTAGTCGCTGATTTAGCTGCAACAGAAATCAGTCACGAAGCCGGAAAATTTGTATGCGAAGCCCTCTATTATGCAGTTTTAAAACACCTTGCAGATTCTCAACTTAGCACCAAATGTATTTTCGTACACGTACCAATTTTGACAGAAGAAAATGCCGACCAAATTGTCGCCGATTTTTTATTAATTTTAACTCGCCTCCCTTAACAACCGACAACTGACAACTGACAACTGCCAGTTGCCAACTGCCAAGTCTTTAGCCGCCGTAATTCCAACCGGTGCTTTCTAGCAGCAACGGATTGCCTTCTCGGTGGACGCCGGCTGCCAAAACTTCTCCCACATAAACTGTGTGATCCCCGTGTTCCACAGAACCGACAACTTTGCACTCGATGTAACCCAGAGAATCCGAGATAATCGGACAACCAGTTTCCGCGCCCGGATAAAATTCTACATCTTCAAATTTATTGCCAACGCGGCGCTGCTGCTTGAAGAATTTCTGGGCTAACTCTTTTTGCCCTGCTTCTAGGAAACTCAAAGCAAAGACACCGCTGGCTTTGATCATGCCGTGGGATTTGGAGTCTTGCTTAACGCAGTTGACAACTAAGGGAGGGGTAAAGGAAGATTGCATCACCCAGCTAGCGGTGAAACCGTTGACTTCCTCCCCGTCTTTGACACCGCAGATGTACAATCCGTGAGGGATTTTCCGCAATATGGTCTTTTTAGCTTGTTCGTCTAGCACGGGCTTACCTGTTCGATCGATAATTCTACACCGCCCAGTTTACCAATATCGGGATCGCAAACCCACCTGTCTTAAGGGCTATTCGCTAATATTGCCTTTTTAGATCCCAAACTTGACACCAGTTTTAAGTCAAAATTAACAACTCACAACTATGATGAAACTCCATACTTTTTAAACCAATCTTGCATCCGTTTCCAACCCTCCTCAGCTTCTTTTTTCCGGTAACTGGGGCGATAGTCGGCGTTAAAAGCGTGCGGCGCATCTGGATAAAGTACAATTTCCGAACCGCTGCTACCAGTTTTGAGAACTTCCCGCATTTTCTCGACTGTATCGTTGGGAATTGACTCGTCTTTGCCACCGTAAAGCCCCAATACAGGCACTTTCAAAGTTGCTGCAATGTCGATCGGCTGTTTGGGAGTTAAATCCGTAGAATTGCCAACCACACGCCCGTACCAAGCAACTCCCGCTTTGACTTTCGGGTTGTGAGAAGAGTACAGCCAAACAATTCTGCCACCCCAGCAAAATCCTGTAATTCCCAACTTATTAGTATTGCCTTTTCCTGACTTTTGTGCCCACTCTACGGTAGCATCTAAATCAGACATAACTTGAGCGTCAGGAACTTTCGAGACAACTTTACTAATAATTTCTTGAACCTCGGTGAGTTTAGAAACATCACCTTGACGGGAAAACATTTCTGGGGCGATCGCTAAATAACCTAATTTTGCCAAACGGCGGCAAATATCTTGAAGGTGGGCGTGAACTCCGAAGATTTCTTGAATTACTAAAATTACTGGAAAATTGCTGCCGCTGGCTGGCATGGCTCTGTATGCTGGAATTGAGCCGTCTTTTACAGGAATTTTTACCTCACCTGCAACTAAACCAGCAGCATCCGTATTGATAACGGCAGCCGCAAGAGGATGAACTGCTAAGGCAAATCCGGCGCTTAATGCGGTGACAGTGATAAATTGTCTGCGAGTTAAATCAGTCATGGCGATTTTAGATTTTAGATTTTAGATTGGGCAATTGGGAATTGGTAATTGGTAATTGGTAATTGGTTATTTCATAATTGCTCCTTCTTCCTTCTTCCTTCTTCCTTCTTTCTTTTTCCTGACATCCGTTACATCCGTTACAAAATCCGTTGCCGAACTTCCTTCGATTGTCGGAAAAGCCGATCGTGCTCTGGATTGTACAAGCGCGATCGCCCTGCTGCTGATTTTCCCAATGCCGGACTAATCACATACATTGTCGTTCTGATCAAATTATTTTCACGGGTAGCAACCGCCATTTTGTCAAGGGAAACCAGCACAATTTTTTCATCGGGCCAGCCCAACCGATAACAAATCGCTACAGGCAAATCCGATGGGTAATGTTCCATCAATTTAGCTTGAGCTTTTTCCACATGGCGAGCACTCAAATACAGGCACAAACTCGCTTGATGAGCCGCTAAACTCGCCAATTCTTCGCGTTCCGGTACTTCGGTTCTGCCACTAATTCGCGTCAAAATAATTGTCTGCACAACTCCCGGAACTGTCAACTCAATTTTAAGTTTAGCCGCGGCAAGTTGGAAAGCGCTAATTCCCGGAATTACCTCAAAAGCAATTCCCTCGGAAGCCAAAGCTTGCATTTGTTCCCCGACAGCCCCGTAGAGACAAGGATCGCCGGAATGGAGGCGGACGACGCTTTTTCCGGCCTGCACTCGTTCCACCATCAAAGGTACAATCTCTTCGAGGGTCTTATCCGCAGTTTGAATAACTTCAGCATCTGCGCGCACCCCCTGCAAAATTTGCTCTGGGACTAGCGAGTCAGCAAATAATATGACATCGGCCGCAGCCAGTAATTTTTGAGCCTTAACAGTCAACAAATCCGGGTCTCCCGGGCCTGCACCTACAATGTATACCCCTGGAATTAGGGATTCAATCTCTGTCAAACTCATGGCTGCTAAAAAATTTGCTAAATTTACGAACGCTTCCGGATGTACCTATTTTGGTTGGAAGTAAGAGATGGTAGATGCACCCTGGTTTTGAACCCTAGAGACTAACCTCTCTGGGGTTTTTTATTGATCCTCTGGGGATTTCTGAGTGATCTTTCCCCGATCGCTATTGGGGGAGACAACATCGGGTAAAGGTCGATCGAGCAAATACAGCCAAGCTAACCCGCCCAACCCTAAAACAATCCCAGTCAAGCTTACCATCTGTGCCGTCCGCAGCGGCCCGAACATCAAACTATCAGTCCGCAACCCTTCAATCCAGACTCGACCGGAACTGTAAGCTGCGATATAAACCAAAAATAAAGCACCAATTTTCAAGCGAATTTTGCCCTGCAAATCTCGGAAAAACAAAGTCAGAAGCAACCCAAATACTGTCAAATTCCAGAGAGATTCGTAGAGAAATGTGGGGTGGAAGTATTCAAAATTAGCGTAGGCGGGCGGGCGGCTGCTGGGGGGAATATAAAGTTTCCAGGGCAAATCCGTAGGACTGCCAAAAGCTTCCGAGTTAAAGAAATTTCCCCAACGTCCGATCGCCTGACCCAGAATTGCCGAAGGTGCGATTAAATCTGCCAATTGCCAAAAAGAAACTCGCTGGATTTTCGCAAAAATTAAAGCTGCGATCATTCCACCCAAAATCGCCCCGTGAATGGCAATTCCGCCTTTCCAAATTGCAATAATATCTTCAGGCCTCTGGGCGTATTGCTGCCACTCAAAAGCCACGTAATAAATTCGAGCACAGGGAATAGCACCGATAACCAGCCAAATTGCCAAATCACCCAATAATTCCGGGTTGACGCGGCGCTTTTCGGCCAAATATTGGGACAGACTGACCCCAATCAAGACGGCAGAAGCTATTAACAGCCCGTACCAGCGAATGGCTACGGGGCCAAGTTGAAAGATAATTGGGCCCGGCGATGTAAATTGAAACGCTAAGGGCAACGCAAGAATATTTAGCACCATAAAAGTTGCATTAATTGTGATGGAAAGCTGTCAAATTTGCATACCATTTAACAAACTCCAGAGTTTATTTTAGGGGGCTGTGGTCATTTACACGCAATATTTGGGGAATTGTACCAAAAATTAACTGGATTCTTGATTGTGCAGATTTCTGTCTGGAGTTTTCTTTGTGAGTCCACAATAAGAGCCCCCCTAACCCCCTTTTTTAAGGGGGGAACCGGATTATTCTCAAAGTTCGCCTGATTAAGGGGGATTTAGGGGGATCGAGACTTCTCCTTTTTGACGATTAACTGCCGCTTGGGTCGAGAAGTTTTAATATAGAAGGTGGCTTTAAATTTTCTGATGACCTATGTCTCCTACTTCCGTTTCTCAAGTGTACTCTTCTGGTAATTCCAAGGGTGCGAATCAGTCTCGCAAGACTGCTGCTTTGGCTGTTGAGTCGCATAAAATTCCGCCTCTGTTGGGGGCGAGTTTGGCTGAGTTAACGGAGTGGGTGCAGCAAAACGGGCAACCTGCTTATCGCGGAAAGCAGTTGTACCAATGGATTTACGAGAGAGGTGCGCGATCGATCTCTGACATTTCTGTATTCTCGAAACAGTGGCGCGAGACTGTTGCTAAAATCCCGATCGGGCGATCGACCATTCACTATCGATCGGTCGCACCAGACGCCACGGTAAAGTATCTCTTAAAATTGGCAGACGGTCAAATCATTGAAACAGTCGGCATTCCCACCGATAAACGGCTGACTGTCTGCGTCTCAGCCCAAGTTGGCTGCGCGATGGGCTGCGACTTTTGCGCTACCGGAAAAGGCGGTTTCAAGCGCAATTTAGAAAAACACGAAATCGTCGATCAAGTCTTGACAGTACAGCAAGATTTCGGCCGCCGAGTCAGCCACATCGTATTTATGGGAATGGGCGAACCCTTGCTGAATTTCGATAATGTTGTAGCTGCTGTCAAGTGTTTGAATCAAGACGTAGGAATTGGACAGCGAAATATCACCATTTCCACAGTCGGGATTCGCAATCGCATCAGCCAACTAGCTGAACATCAACTGCAAGTTACCCTCGCCGTCAGCCTCCACGCTTCCAATCAAAGATTGCGCGAAGAGTTGATTCCTAGCGCCCGCCCTTATCCTTTGGGTGAGTTAATCGCAGAATGTCGGGAATATGTGCGATCGACGGGGCGCAGATTGAGTTTTGAATACGTGCTTTTAGCAGGTGTGAATGACTTACCGGAACACGCAGCCGAGTTAGCAACTCAGTTGCGCGGTTTTCAGTGTCACGTCAATTTGATTCCTTACAATCCGATTCAGGAAGCTGAATATAAGCGACCGACTCCCAATCGAATTAACAGTTTCGTTGCGACTTTGAAGGAAAAGAAAATTGCAGTTAGCGTGCGGTATTCTCGCGGCTTAGAAGCAGATGCAGCCTGCGGACAATTGCGGGCATCCGAGGTTTAGAATTGGATTTTTAACCGTTAAAAATTGTCCTACGTGCGTCAGAGTGCATTATTTTATCAATTATTGAGAAACTACATCCTGACGCACCCTACTATTTTAGCTACAAGCGTTTAACAAGTATCCACCGCAACTCTAACGGCGGTGTTTGTTGCACAGAAAATAAATCGCGCCCGCTAGCCCAACTGACAAACCAAGGTGTCGGGGGCCACGCAGAATCAGGCAAATGTTTCTGTTCGTATTCAATAACAGATTCATCAGAAATAATTTCTAACGGCAAACCCTCTATTGCTGCTTGCAATTCTTGTCTGGTAATCAGATAAGACCAACACAATTCAGACATTTGTTTTGCCATCTCGTCTGGTTTGTACCCATCTACAGCTAAAAAAGCACTGAATAAGATAAACCCGCCGCTTAAAACAGCATCTGACATTTTGCCCAGAAAAAGACGAATTTGTTCGGGGTAGCGGAAATGAGAGAGAACTTCGGTAGCAATGGCTAATTTGTACCGATAAGTTTTCATCCTCAATAATGGATCTAAAACGTCGCCTTGGGTGACATTTATCGGCAAGTTTTCGGCGGTGGCTGCGGCTGATAGTTTCTCGGCAAATATCGGTGTTAGTTCGATCGCATCCACGGAATGACCTAACCTTGCTAAAGGCAAACTATTGCGCCCTGGGCCCGCACCGACATCTAAAATAGGTGTTTTTCCCGGTTCGCCTAATTCGGCGGCAATGGCGGTGACTTTGGCATCGGGATGGCTGCCGAATAAAGGTTCGGGGCGAATATCCGGCCAGCTATGATATTTCTGCGCCATCGATTCGACTTGAATCTTGGTATTCAGAGTAATGCCGCCGGCTAAACCGGTTTGGGAATTGGCGGGAAAATATGAGACTATGAGATTAGCGTGGGGGGAATTTTTGAATCCTTCTGCTAAGGCGTTGCCGATTAATGTCCGTAAGTTTTCGGCTTGGGCAGCGTCGATGTTTTGTCCGAGAATGTTTAAGAAGTCTGAGAGTAATTTAAGATAGTCGTCTAGCATTGATGGCAAGCAAGGCAGATAGAATTCTCCCTTGAGGCCAATGCTCTTTTTGAGCCTTTCTTTGAGAATTAATTTCAGGCGATTGGAGTCTGTCAGCGGCAGGTCTATTTCGGGTGATTCGCTGACAGACAATTCCGGGGAAGATGCAGCACTGGTAAGGTTTTTAGTCACAATATTTTCGATTAGATTCGGCAATAAGTGCGATCGCACCGAGCATAATCTTGTGCTCTTGCACCTGAATTCGAGCGTGCAACGTTTCTGCGGTATCATCAGGCAATACTGGCACTGCAGCCTGCATTAAAATCGGCCCGCTGTCTACTTCTAAACGGGCGATATGCACCGTACATCCGGTGATTTTAACCTTGGCAGCTAGTGCTTGCTCGACAGCGCGAATTCCTGGAAAACTCGGCAGTAAGCTGGGGTGAATGTTAATAACGCGATCGGCAAAAGCATCAAGCAAAACTTTGGTAACAATTCGCATCCAACCCGCCATCACTACCCATTCTACATCATATTCTTGAAAAGTTTTGACAATTTTTGTATCTAATTCTTCGCGGCTTTTGCAGTCGCGGTGATTGAGCAGAATCGAGGGAATGCCGTATTTTTCGGCTCTGGCGGCGGCTTTGGCTTCGGGGTTGTTGTAAATTAATACTGGGATTTTAGCGTTGAGTTGTTGGTTTTGGATGGCTTGGGCAATTACCTCGAAGTTGCTGCCGCTACCAGAGGCTAAAACTCCTAGTTTTAAGGGCGTGGCCATATTAGCCTTTCCCTCTATGAGTGCGAGAGGAATCGCGGGAGAAATTAAACAGTCTGTAGAATTAGTATGTGCTGCAATCATCAAAGTTTCACCGTGTTATCAAATAGGAACCTGTTGGGCATTCAAAATTGTCTGGAGCCTTATTTTTAGGAAGAAGTGGTATTGGAGGTACAGTAGAGGGTTCATTTGTTGCGCAACTAATTGCAACGGTAGCTTGGATATCGTAGTCTTTATAATTGACTAAAAAAACGGCACTTGTGTAACTTTTTAATTCAGGTTTCTTAGCTTGTACCGTCATAATTACATCTGCCGTAAAATTACTTTGAGATACAAATTGATAGCGGTAATTTTCTTCGTCTAACTTCATTCCGATACCGAGTTCCTCAAATGTTGAAGAAAATTTGTTATATTCGGCATAGAAAGCTTGTTGAGCCGTATTCGCTTGGCGAATATATTGCCCGCTTTCATATACTTGTACTTGTGGCGGAGTATCTGGTTCAAACGGATTAAATGTTTCTAATGTTTCTATTCTTGTGTTTTGAGGCAAAGTTGTAGCTGTGGAAACTTTTTCGAGAAGAAATGCACTTTTGGTAAAAGTAGTTGGTCTGGCTTCTCCTGACTCTATACCCCTTGACTCTACAAGCATTTGACCGTTGGGAGTAAATTCAAAAATTGTCTGCAAAGTTTGGCCTTCACTATCAGTTATATCCATTTCCATCGGCTGCGAAGTCTGGTTAATTTTGTATGTAAATTCATAGACTGTTATCGGTTCAGTTAGAGATACAAAAGGAACTGATAAAGGGAGTAGAAATAACTTGCCTTCTTGTGTAAAAATTAGTGTTACCGGACTCTGGAATACGTATTGCAAATGCCAATGTCCTACTAATTGTTCGGTAACAGTTTTGGCGGTGGGAGTTGTTTGGGCGGGGACTGTGGCTCTCGGTGTGAGCGGTTGGGCGATCGCACTTATAGCAAACCTGCTCATAGAGAACAGGTAACAGCCAGCAATCAGCAATCTGGAAATATTTAAGTATGTTTTTTGCATAAATGTCAACCCTGACGTGCACAATCATTGTACCGCTTGCTGGCAGCGCTATTCTGCTCGATCGCTAAAAAACTCTTCCCTGAGAATCGAATAAAGTTTTAGATCCCAATATCTGTATTTCACAAATAGGTGCTGGCGCAATACCCCTTCCAATTGCATCCCCACTTTTTCCATCACCCTAGCGGAAGCAATATTGTTAACTTCACATCGAGCCATAATTCGATTCAGCAACATCTCCCGAAAGCCGAATTCAATAACTGCATTAACAGCCTCGCTCATGTATCCTTCGCCCCAATAGCTCCTAGAGAGTGCGTAGCCAATTTCCGCGCGGCTGTGCGTCATGCTCCATTCCACAAATCCGCAAGTGCCGATAAATTTTTTCTCGGCTTTGTGGACGATTCCCCAATCTACCAGCTCTCGTCTTTTGTACATTTTAGTAATGGATTTTAGAAAGTATTTAGTATCTTCTATCGATGTGTGAGTTGACCACATTGTGTATTCTGATACTTCCGGGTTGCAAGCATACTCAAACATATCGCTAGCATCGTTTAAAGTGATTTTCCTGAGCAGGAGCCTTTCAGTTTCTATAGTGGGTAAATGAGCTAATATATCGAGAAGATTCATTTTGACATTGACCTATATTGTGATACCATTTGAAACTAAAAGCTAAAATTTACAAGCCAATGGTTCGGATTAAATTTGGGCGTTTTAACTGGTTGGATAATGATGCGATCTCAGCTTGGACTTTCTTGGCCCCAGCTTTGCTGTTTTTGGGTACTTTTTTGATTTGGCCGATCGCCTATTTATTTTACCTCAGCTTTACCAGCGGCAGCTTTACCCAGTCGGGAGTGCGTTGGATTGGCTTCAACAACTACTGGCGTCTAGTCACAAACCCGGATTTCTGGCAAATTCTCCAAAATACGCTCTATTTTACTACTGCAACAGTCATTCCGAGTTTAGTGATTCCATTGGGCTTAGCAGTTTTGCTAAATCGCTCGTTTGCTTGGCGAGGATCTCTCCGCACCGCTTATTTTATTCCTTCGATTACCTCTTTAGTTGCAGTGGGCTTGGGTTGGCGGTGGTTGTTTCAAACCGAAGGCCCGGTGAATAATGCCCTAAGTGCGATCGGCTTAAATCCAATTCCTTGGCTGAGTAGCACAGTTTGGGCAATGCCAGTGATCATTCTGCTCAGTGTTTGGAAACAATTAGGCTTTAATATGGTAGTATTTTTAGCAGGATTACAAGCAATTCCGGTAAATCGTTACGAAGCCGCAGAATTGGATGGAGCTAATGCTTGGCAGCAATTTTTGTACATCACTTTACCCGGTTTGCGGCCGACTTTAGTATTTGCTACCGTCACTACTGCTATTTTTACCCTGCGGAGTTTCGAGCAAGTTTACGTCATCACCGGCGGCGGCCCTTTGAACTCTACTAATTTGCTAGTTTATTATATTTACGAGCAAGCTTTTTCGCAATTTGATTTTGGCTATGCAGCCGCTGCGGCAACTTTCCTGATGGCTATAGCTTTGATATTAGTCTATTTACAACTAAAAGTTTGGGGCGAAGATGCTTGAGATCACGTCCAGTAGAATCCTTCGTCTATGGGCGGGGCGGGTTTACCGAATTGTTTGTTGTAGGCAATTATGGTTGGTAAAACCCGCCCCAACGCGCAAATTATACAATTAACAATGCCCGATGCCCGATGCCCAATGCCCAATTACCAATTCCCAATTTTATACTCCATGTGCTCTGCTGTTTGTTCAGCTTGTGCTGTACCCAAAAGTTTCTCGACAACGTGCAAAGACATATCAATTCCCGCAGCAATTCCCCCAGACGTGATTATTTTGCCGTTATCTACAAATCGCTGATTTTCGATAATAGTTGTGTTGGGAGCTAATTCTCTCAATAACTCCAATGCCTGATGGTGGGTAGTTGCTGCCAAACCTTCCAACAAGCCAGCTTTTGCTAAAAGCAGCGAACCCGTACAGACAGAAAGCACTAATTCTGCTGTTGGCGCACAATCTTTTATCCAATTAACAACTGTTGAATTATTAATTAACTTTCTCGTACCTTGCCCTCCCGGTACAATTAAAATATCCGGTGGCGGACAATCGAAAATGGTGCAGTCGGGATTTATGCTCAAACCGTTGCGGGCGTAGACAGCACCGGGATGTTGGGCTACGGTAGAGACGGCAAAAGGTTGATCGCCTTTACTTAATTCTGATGTCACCGAAAACACTTCAAAAGGGCCTGCAAAGTCCAGTACCTCGACATCATCGAACATTAAAATAGCTACATTCCTACTTGCCATAAGACATACTTCTGATAGAGACCCAAAATATCGGCGATTTGTTATCGTAGAACTGGTATAATTTAAATTATTAAAGCTATGCCGAAAAAAAATCGCCATCGCGCCCTAAAAATCAGTTTTTTGTGTCTGGCTTGTGCCTTAGCAATTGCTGTAGCACCAATTTTTACACCAGCTCAATCCACAAGTCAATTAGAATTTCGCATTACTCAATTAGAACGTCAAATTTCTGAACTCCGAGGACAAATCTACAGTTTGCAGAATCAAGGTTCTAGAGTTACCAGACCTCAGTCTCCTTCCGGTTCTGGTCGGACAAATGCTAGAATGCTGTCAGGAGACCCGCTGTTTGACAATTTAGCAACTTTGGCAATTGAAACTAAGCAAGATGTTATTAAAATTCAAGAACGCTTGTCAAAGCTAGAAGCGTCGAGAAATCGCTAGAGAAGGAAGAAGGAAGGCACGACACGGATTTGGACACGGATACACGGATTAATTATTGAGCAAAAGTCGGGATTCAGGAGTCACGAGTCAGAAGGAAGACGGAATAGGGAAGAGGAAAGGTACGACACCGATACACGGATTAATTATTGAGCAAAAGTCGGGATTCAGGAGTTACGAGTCAGAAGGAAGAGGGAATAGGGAATAGGGAAAAAGTTAGTAGTCAGAAGCAAGAGGGATGAAGTCATATTCTCCCCAACTCAAAACTCAAAACTTTCTCCCTCTCCCCCTCTCCCATTCTCTGACGTTGAGGTCGAGAACAGCAGGGTCTGCTAAAAATTAAGTTGCAGAACTATTCAATGATATGGAAATAATAGGCTGCAACCAAAAAATTGATTGCTAACAGCAAGAGAAACCAGCCTGCGCGAAATGTGTAAGGGAATTTGCCCGTTTTCATCACGGAGTCGGATTTTAATTGGTTCTTCGCTATCTCTGCCATAGGTAAAGCTCCTAATTCATAATGTCACTCTATTTACAAATAGCAGAGAGCGTCGCACTTATGCACAATCCTCTAGAGTTATTTTTTGTAACAAGGAGTTTATACCGAGTGGAATTCAAATTAATTTCAATCGCTCTCTCCGGCGTGGTAGGAACTGCGGACGAGAGGCCCCGATCGCACGCGCTCAAACCCCATCTCCCGCGCGATCGACCCAAAACGGTCAAATTCGGCCGGCGTCCAGTATTTACGCACTGGGAGGTGCTCTAGAGATGGTCTCATGTATTGACCGAGGGTGAGCCGATCGCACTTGGCATCCCGCAAATCTGTCATCGCTTCGACTATCTCGGCTTCGGTTTCCCCGTGTCCCAACATCAAACCCGATTTGGTGGGAATAGTTGGGTCATATTGCTTAACAATACGCAGAACGTCGATCGAGCGATCGTACTTGGCCCCCCTCCGCACCGACCCTTGCAAGCGACGCACCGTCTCAATATTGTGGTTGTAACAAGCCGGTTTAGCCTCCACCACCGTGCGAATCCGCTGTCGCTGCAACTCATCGAGGCTGGAATTCTCCCCATCGGGGGCGGGCACGGGGGCACCGCCCCTACCCGTTCCCCCCCAAAAATCCGGCGTCAGCACCTCCACTTCAGTATGCGGGTTAAGAAGGCGGATTTGGGCGATCGTCCTGGCAAACCAACTCGCACCCCCATCCGGCAAATCATCCCTCGCCACCGAAGTCAGCACCGCATAGCGCAAACCCAACAACTGCACAGCCTCCGCCACCTTTTGCGGTTCCTCCGGGTCTAGCGGCATCGGAGAATGGCCTTTATCTACTTGACAAAAAGCACAAGCGCGGGTACAAGTGGGCCCCATCAACAAAAAAGTGGCCGTTTTTTGGGCGTAGCACTCGCCCCGGTTGGGACATCTGCCCTCCTCGCAAATCGTGTGAATTTGCCGCTGTTTGATAATTTTTTGCACTTGGGAAAGTTCGCTAGCTTTGCCAACGGGCCTACGCAACCACTCCGGCATCGCCTCGATTTCACCCCGCATTTGGGCGGCAACTGCTTTGACAGTAGGAGTTTTAGGAGTTTGGGGCGACATATAATTAAGTGGCGAGCGAGTTAATTCCTTCGATCGTATCCGAAATCAAAGCCCCTGAACTTGTAGAACTATCAGCCGAAATCAGAATCGCGCCGACGTGCAACAAAACTAAACTCGCCCAGAATTATGGGTAGAATTCTGTTAGGGATATACTGAAGGTTGCAAATCATCACTCATTCATTACTGAAGGAGTCAGTCGTGGCTGGTCAAAAAATCTTGGTAATCGATGACAGTAAAGTCATCCGCCTCCGAGTCCGAGAGATGTTGCCTCAGGGTAACTTTGAAATTCTAGAAGCAAAAGACGGCGAAGAGGGACTCAAACTGATCCGTCAAGCCCGGCCAAATCTAATTATGTTAGATTTCCTACTGCCCAAAGTCAGCGGTTGGGAAGTGTATCAAAAAGTGCAAGCCCATCCTGAGCTTTCTAAGATACCTTTGGTGATCATGTCGGGCCGCGAAGAAGAGGTGATGGAAAAAATTCCGAAACCCTTTGAGAAGCATTTTTTTGCATTCATCGCCAAACCGTTTGAGAAAAAGCAGCTAACCGAGGCGATCAAATCGGCGATGGTACTGGCCAAAAAGAAACCAGTGCCGGAAGCCCCAGCAGCCGCCGCTGCACCCAGCTCTGGAGCGGGCGCCGCCGAAATTCAGGCGATGACTGCGAAAATGGCGAAAATGCAAGCGGAAATTGATGCACTCAAAAAACAAATGACTCAGGTGATTACGATTATCAAGCAGAAATTGAAATAATTCTGCTGTTTTTTGAAGGCACTTATGTAGAAGGAAACTTCCACACCGTGAAACTTTCAGTTGAGTCTCAAAGGCTGCGATTTTATCCGCATTTTTTTGCCAAATTGTTTGAGCGAGTGCGATCGCCAATAGCCTGCAACTGGTTTATCAAAATCCCAGTGAGAAAATCAATTAAAAGTTAAAAATAAAACAAGGGAGGAAATTAATTATTAATTAATATTAGGATTTTTAATTCCCGCTCGTTCCACACTCAATTATCAACTCCTCAGTCTCATTTTTTTGGTTAATGACTAACGACTATTCCGATTTTTTGCCTCAACTGCGTGCCTCAACAGAGCAATTATTGAAAAGATTAGACTGCTTCGATCAAGCGCAGGTATTAGCGATCGGAGATTTGACCTTGGACGAGTTTCTTACCGGACAAGTAGAGCGAATTTCCCGCGAAGCACCTGTGTTGATTTTGCGCTACGAAAATACTCAGCAAGTACCCGGAGGTGGCGCAAATGCTGTCTATAATTTAGCCAAACTGGGAGGCAAAGTAAAAGTTGCTGGTTTGGTGGGAAAAGACGACCAGGGAAAGGCTTTGTGCGGTATTTTTGAGGCAGCGGGAATTGATACGGGTGGGATTTTAATCGATTCGCAGCGTCCAACTGTCACCAAAACTCGAATCTCCGGGCACGCGCGGCAGTCGGTGACTCAGCAAATTGTTCGAGTCGATCGCAAATCGGACGAGTTGCCGGATTTAGATTTGCAGTTGCAACTGGCAGACTACATCCGGCAGCAAATACCGACAATAGATGCCGTGGTTTGTTCCGACTACGGCGACGGAGTTTTGACGAATTTGGCGATCGAATCGGCAGTGGTTCCCGGCAAAACAATTGTAGACGCTCAAACCAATTTGCAGCGATATTCTGGAGCAATGTTATTTACTCCGAACTTGCCTGAAGCCGAGCAAGCCGTCGGATATGCTATCAAAAACCCTCAAACTTTAATGCAAGCAGGACGCGATTTATTGAACTTAACTCAAGCTCAAAAAATCCTGATTACTCGCGGCGAAGAAGGGATGACTTTGTTTGAAAGAGCCAACAGCGAAGAAATCAAAAATTCACCCCCTCCAACATCCATTTGTGAAAAGGGGGAATTTGCCATTCAAAGTTGGGACATTCCCCCTTTTAACAAGACTGATGTATTCGACGTAACTGGTGCTGGAGATACAGTTGTAGCAGCAATGACTTTAGCTTTGTGCGTCGGTGCATCGGGTTGGGAAGCGGCAGTTTTGGGCAATTTGGCGGCTAGTATTGTCGTGCGTCAATTCGGTACGGCAACGACGACTGTAGAAGAGATGAAAGAAGCTTTGAAAGCAATGATTGATGACTAATTATTGGTAATGGCGAATCGGGAATTGGGAATGGGGAATGGGGAATTGGTTATTAGTTGTTGGTTATTTGTGATTAGTTATTGGTTATGGGTTATTGATTATTAGTTACTCGTTACCCATGCCCCATGCCCCATGCCCCATGCCCCATGCCCCATGCCCCATGCCCCATGCCCCATGCCCCATGCCCCATGCCCAATTCCCAATAACTACTTAGGGCTTGCTGAATATATCGATGGCACTTGACGTAGCCTGGGTTATGCGCTCGCGAGAGCGAGGGTAAAGTGCA
>NZ_JAUBPW010000056.1:0-48506 GCF_036700965.1 Microcoleus sp. Pol8_D6
CGCTTTTACCAACAAGGTATGCGGGCTGCAACCCTGATTCGGTCTATCTCTTAGGCATCTTTGTCACCCCCCCAGGTAGTTACCACTCCTATGCGGACGATCTGTTAACTGACGACTGACGAGCAATCCACAGTTAATTGATAAAAATTGCACACGCCTCGACGATCTTGCTATTATCAATTAGTTGTCACTTGACGAGCGATTGGCTGTCGCGTTTCGATGTCTACATCTAAGCACAGCCTGTTTTGAGAATGCAAGCAAATACTAGTTTTTTAGTATTAATGCTAAAAAACTAGTATTAATGCTAAAAAAATAGCATTAATGCTAAAAAAATAGCACTACTGCCGAAAATTTCTCATTTTAGCGCTCTTTCATCACTTTAGCCATAGTATAATATTGCTGAAGTCCTCAAATAGTTAAAATGTATGGTAGTACACCGCCCACCAGTCCCTACAGTCAGTTTTGTAGACGAATAAGCTGTTACTCATTTAAATTTATTGCTTGAACCCGTTACAGCATGGGGTCTGAGCCACCAATGATGCAGTTTGAATGTCGAACAGCTTACTGTCAAGCCTATCAACATCTATTTCCCGAGGTAAGAAGTTTTGAAAACTTCAAGTATCTAATTATAGGGATTATTTCCGAAATCAAGCGAAAATCGCTAACAGGAATAGCGAAAGTTGTCGGCTTGAAAAATGAACAATCTCTACATCATCTTTTAACAGTTTCCCCCTGGGATATTAATGCTTGTCAACAATTAAGATTGTCGTTAATACTAGAGAGAGTCGATGGGAAAAAAGTCATATTAATAATAGATGAAACTCTAGACAAAAAAAGGTTGTTTTATTTTATCCAGAGTGATGAAAGAGCGTTATACGCAAAAAGGACAGTGAGACCTGCTCGCCCCTCTCGCCCCCCTTTCGTCGCACACGCATCTTCCCTGCGCCAAAAACCCTGCTTTAATCAGCTTTCCCCCCATGCCGCGAAACTTCCCGCTAAATTAAAGAAGTAAAAAAATATTCACCCCCCACCAAGGAGATATCCATGCCCCGCGTCAGAGCACCAGAATTCCCCGGAAACTACCCCTGGTTAAACACCGACAAACCTTTATCCATTGAATCTCTAAAAGGCCGGGTCGTCCTCCTCGACTTCTGGACGTACTGCTGCATCAACTGCTTGCACGTCCTGCCCGACTTAAAATACCTCGAACAAAAATATAAAGATTCCCTCACGGTTATCGGCGTTCACTCGGCTAAATTTGAAAACGAAAAAGAAGTAGAAAACATCCGCCAAGCTATCCTCCGCTACGATATCGAACATCCTGTAATCGTTGACAGTGGCATGAAAGTTTGGCAAAGTTATGCGGTTCGCGCTTGGCCGACTTTAATGGTGATCGATCCTGAAAGTTATGTCGTCGGCTTTGTTTCCGGCGAAGGCAATAGAGAAGCACTTGACGAGTTAGTTGGCAAGTTAATTGCTGAATACAAAGATAAAAATGCACTCAAATTTAAACAACTCCGTTTTAGCTTAGAAAAACAGCGCAAACCTGTATCAACACCGCTGGCTTTTCCCGGTAAAGTGCTGGCATTTGCGATCGCTGCAACGGAGGCAAAACACCTTCACCAACAGGTTGCGCTTTTGGGCGAAATGAGTCAGGAAAATGAATCTGTAGATGAAACTGTATTGCCAGGGCCTGCTAATTCAGTCATACAAAACTTAGTCGGTTCTTGCTTATTTATTGCCGATTCTGGACACAATAGGATTGTTGTCAGCACCCTCGAAGGTGAAGTGCTGCACGTCATCGGTAGCGGCAAACCGGGTTTAACTGACGGGGACTTTGAAGAGGCTGAGTTTTTTGCACCTCAAGGTATGGCTTTTGATGCAGAAAGTCAAATTCTATATGTTGCTGATACGGAAAATCATGCTCTCAGAAAGATTGATTTTACCACTCAACGGGTAGAAACTGTTGCTGGTACGGGCGAACAAAGTCACGAAATTTCACCCCGCAGCGGCAAGGCTTTAGAAACGCAATTGAATTCCCCTTGGGATTTAGAAAGAGTTGGAAATAGACTTTTTATTGCAATGGCGGGTTCCCACCAAATTTGGGAAATGCAGTTAGACACTGGCACGATCGGCACTTATGCAGGTATTGGCCGAGAATCCTGTGTTGACGGGAATCTTGCAGAATCTGCTTTTTCTCAGCCCAGTGGCCTGTCTACGGATCGATCGGAGTTGTTTGTTGCCGACAGCGAAATTAGTTCGATTCGTGCTGTGGGTATAGATGAAGACCCGAAGGTTCGCACTGTTTGCGGTAGCGGTGAATTGTTTGGTTTTGGGGATAAAGATGGTCGCGCTGAGGAGGTAAGGTTGCAGCACTGTTTGGGTGTTGAATACGCTCAAAATTACCTCTGGGTGGCTGATACTTATAATCACAAAATTAAGCGGATCGACCACCGGGGCGGTACGTGCAGAACAATGATTGGAGATGGTACAGCAGGTTTGGTTGATGCTAAAGGTCTCAAGGCTCGATTTTTTGAACCTTCAGGGTTGAGTGCGATCGGGCCTCATTTGTTTGTTGCTGATACGAACAATCATGTAATTCGGAAAGTTGAGTTGGATACGCTGGAAGTCACAACTTTGGATTTCCCCAGTTTGTGCGCTCCGGAGGTGTGTGTTCCTGATTAAGTCGATCGACATTTTTGAGATCAGGCACGGTTTTCAATTCTCCTGATTACCAGATTGATTGTGGTAAGGTAGGGTGCTCTTCGGCCCACCTTACTGCAATTTTCCAGCAAAGTAAGTTAACCTAATTATTCGCGGTAAGTGCAGTGCCTCACCCGCAATTCACTCATGGATGCAGAACCTCTATATTTAACGTCAGTACGGGTTAAAAAAAAGCTGAAGCCCTTTCCCAGCAAGACTTAAACCCAATTTACATCACCGACTAACAGGAAAAGGAAGGGGATAATGCTGAAAATCTCAAAAAAACATTCATTCAGCCCCCCTTCCTATGATTAGTCTAGAAGATCTCTTTTGCCAGATCGATGATTTTTGTCAAAGCTTTGAACCGAGATGGCAGGCAACGCTTTTAGGCAATGGCTTGAAGCACCGTCAGCGTCGCCGCTCCTTGAGTTTGAGTGAAATCATGACGATTCTCGTCAGCTTTCACCAACAGTCCTATCGCAATTTTAAGCATTTTTACGAGAAACACGTGAGTGTCTATTGGCGACCGGCTTGAACCGGACTCCCCAGTTATCAACGGTTTGTCGATTGGATGCCCTCCAGCTTGATGCCTTTATGCGTCTATCTCAAACAGTGCTTTGGGACTTGTAGTGGCATCAGCTTCATCGATTCAACTAGCACAGAAGGTGTGCCACAATCGACGCATTTCGAGCCATTGCGTGTTTGAAAACCTGGCGGCACGGGGCAAAACCTCGGTCGATTGGTTCTTTGGTTTCAAGCTTCATATCGTGGTCAACGAACACGGAGAACTGCTCAACTTTACCTTGACACCAGGCAATACCGATGACCGCAAGCCCGTCAGAGAGCTACTCTCTGAGTGCTTTGGTAAAGTATTCGCCGACCGGGGCTACGTCTCCAAAAAGTAGGCTGGGCAGTTGCTTGAGGACTTTGGTATCACATTTTTTGCCAAACCCAAGCGCAACATGAAGAATCAGTTGATGCGACGTTCCTGACAAGCTGATTTCCCGAAAACGTTCGATTATTGAAACGATTATTGACGAATTTCAGAACATCTCTCAAATTGAGCATTCTCGACATCGCAGCCCCATCAATTTTCTGGTCAATGTCGTCTGTGGGTTGATTGCTTATTGTCACCAGCCCTCCAAGCCCTCTCTCAATATACACTGGGCTTTACCCCCTGCTGCTTAACCCGTACTGACGTTATATTTAGGGTGTACAGCCCAATAACACCTAACCGATACAAGTAGAACGCCACACCACTTTTTGCGTCTAGGACTGAATTACTAAATGTTGTTAATTCCATCGGTACTAAAACCGCGATCGCCAGTAGTAAATAATCGCAAAAATCCTCGACCCTATCTAAAATTCCGAATAGCTCAGCAGCCGCACTATTTTTTCATCATCGTTCAATTCCCCGACAATTCGTCGCACGGGTTTCGGCCAGATTTTAATCAAAGTAGGAGTTGCTGAAATCTGATCTGCCTCAGCTTGGTCTGGATGTTTCAAAACATCAATTACTTTTAAAGTGTAGGGACGATCGAGGCATTGCTCTAAAAACTGGTGTAAAGTTTCTAGGGTGCGTTCGGTGCTGGGGTTGCTGCCGGAAACAAACAGACGCAAAACGTACCCTTGAGTTTGTGGCGGTGGGGTGAGTGCTGTTGGTTTGGAAAGCCGAGTTTGCTGCGCTTGCGGAAAGCCCAAGGGAGTTACTATGGAACTGCTCCAGTCCGATCGAGCTTCGGGGCTGGCATACTGTACAACTAAGTCGTGATTTTCCCAAAGTTCGGGGAATTCTTCGTGATAAGTAGCAATCGCCATCGGTTCGCACATTTCTTCGCTCCGGGGATGCCACACTAAGTCGCCAGTCCCAAAAATGGCGTTCAGCAGCGTTTGATGTCGCAGCACGGGGGGGTAAGCCTCGGCAACAACCCGCACCTGCCGATCGCCTGGATCGAGCCAGGAGTCAACGGTTGCCGTGTAGCAAGGTATCAGAAAATGCGGGGGTTCCGACAAACCGAGGAGCTCCTGTAGAGCTACGCACAACTGCAAATGCCAGCGAGTTTGCTTGTGCGGGTCTATGCAATAGATTAAGTCTCCCCCTGGTGTAAACAGCGCAATGCCTTTAAAAATTTCTGGCAAAATCGGGCGATCGACTTTCAATTCAGTACACCAATAACAGTTAACAGTTAACAGTTAACTGTTAACAGTTAACTGTTAACACTCGACCTTTAGACTCGACCTCGGAGCATCTGAGCCATTTCGTTCGGGAACGGCGAATTCTCTACACAAAGTTCTTCAGTAATCCGACCTTCTTGATACAGACCGTAGAGCGACTTATTCATCGTCGTCATGCCTTCATAAGTATCTTTGATCATGATTTGATTAATTTCCTCATTCTGACCCTTCAGAATGTATTCCTTAACCACGTCGGTATTGATCATAACGTCGTGGAAAGCAGCCCGCTTTCCGTCTGTGGTTTTGCACAGCAGTTGAGCAATAATCGCCACTAGGGATTCGGAAATTGAAACCCGTATGGCATCCTGTTCTTCCGCCCCGAACATATCCAGAATCCGGTTCAGGGTCTTAACCGCACTGTTGGTGTGCAGGGTTCCTGCAACTAAGTGACCGGTTTGAGAGGCTTTAAGGGCGATTTCCACCGTCTCTCTGTCCCGAATTTCTCCTACTAGCAGCATATCCGGGTCTTGTCGCAGAGCGCCTTTGAGAGCGCTCATAAACTTGAGGGTGTGCCTGCCGACTTCCCGGTGCTTAATCAAGGATTTTTTGCTTTCGTGTACGAATTCTACGGGGTCTTCAATGGTGATGATGTTGTAGGCTTTATTCTTATTGATGTAGTCGATCATCGCAGCCAAGGTGGTAGACTTACCCGAACCTGTCGGGCCTGTCACCAAAATCAGCCCTTTGTGGTAGCCACATATTTTTCTAAAGACCTCCGGCAGTTTCAATTCCTCCAGTGTCATTATTTTGGCAGGAATTAGCCGCAGCACCATTGCCGGGCCGGCCAAGGAGTCCATGCAACTAATCCGAATGCGGACGAACCCGAAGTCGAAAGCGCCGTCAAAGTCTAGAGTTTTTTGGAAAATTTCAATTTCTTCATCGCTCATGCACTCCCGCAACCAGCCAAAAAACGTATCTAAATCGGTCGGTGGATAGCCGATGTCGGCAATCTCGCCCCGGGTGCGGAAGCGGGGAACTTCGTTTACTCCCAGGTGAAGGTCGGATACTCCTTCATCTTTGGCTCGGATTACTAGCTCTTTCAAACTCGGAACTCCGCCGCTGCTAGAGCTCTGGCTTTTAGGTGTGGCGAAGGATTGCGGCCCTGGTGCGGGTGGCGCTGCTAGTGCTGGTGCGGCAGGCGGCGGTGCTGGCGGCATTCCTGCTGCTCTGGGGGGCATCCCTGGAGCTGGAGGGCGGGGCATTCCTGGCGGTGGGGGGGCTCCGGGTACGGGCGGGCGAGGAGCTGGCGGATGCTGTTGTGTCATATGCGCTACCTTAAGTTGGTGAGAAGGCTGACTCGAACAGATGATTTGTGGGAGTTGAACAATGCCGATCGCCATTGTGCGTCTCTTGCACAAAAGCTTAACTGTTGTTCTCAGTCTATCCCAAGATAGGGTCGTAGTGCTGCACTACTAAGGAAATATTCTGCCAATTGGAGGATGCCATCACTCTCGATATATGATCACATATGGACTTTTGACTTTTTTGGATAAATTTCTTAAGGAAAAGAGTTTGCCGCAACTCAACAGTATTAAATTATACTTTGGCCAACTATTAAGGAGTTAAACGGATGAATTCTGTCGATCGGGCTTTTACTCCTGCTCTGGAGTTGGCGAAGTCGATTCGCGCCCTGGAAGTGTCGCCTTTAGAAATTGTCAATCTTTATTTGGAACGGATTGATCGATTAAACCCTCAGCTTGGCAGTTATTTTACAGTAACGGCCGATCGGGCGATCGCCCTGGCTAAATCTCAAACCGAGCAACTAGCTGGCTTAAACAAGCCACAGGAATTGCCACCTTTTTTCGGAGTACCAATTGCGATTAAAGACTTGACACCAGTTGCCGGCGTTCCCTGTACCTATGGCACTCAAGCTTTGGTGAATAACATATCTAACTACAGCGAGTCCGTGGTATGGCGGATCGAAGCAGCGGGATTTAACATTCTGGGCAAAACAGCAACCTCTCAAATTGGCTCATTGCCTTACACCGAACCCCCAGGTTTCCTGCGGGCGCGCAATCCCTGGAATTTAGAGTATACGCCCGGAGGTTCCAGCGGCGGCTCAGCGGCGGCTGTAGCGGCGGGTTTATGCGCGATCGCCCAAGGTTCAGACGGTGGCGGTTCGATCCGAGGCCCAGCTTCCTGCTGCGGTTTAGTGGGCATTAAACCATCGCGGGGGCGAGTTTCCTGGGCCCCCGTCGGAGATTACCTCAGCGGCATTTCTGCCAACGGCCCCCTAGCGCGCACTGTAGCTGACGCCGCCGCACTTTTGGATGTAATGTCAGGCTACACAACAGGCGATCCGTACTGGCTACCAGATTCAAATCCGACGTTTTTAGAAGCTTCCACTCAAGAGTTAGGCAAGCTACGAATTGCTTTTTCTACCAGTATTTCCCCTGTGGGCGAGGCTTCGGCTATCTGTCAGCAAGCGGTACTCGAAACCGTCAAGTTACTGACTGATTTGGGTCACGATGTCGAACCGGGATGCCCTGATTTTACGGGTTTAATCGAACCGTTTATCGCAATTTGGCAGTCTGGGGCGGCGGCAAGCGGCATTCCAGGCCCTGCTTTGGAACCGATGAATCGCTGGCTGTTAGAAAGAACTATTTCCGCTGGGGAATATTTGCGGGCGGTGAATCAAATGCAGGTGATTTCACGGCGGATTGTGGGATTCTTTGAAAAATTTGATGTGTTAGTTTTGCCGACTTATATGCACTCGCCAATCCGGGTTGGGGAGTGGGCGGATTTGAGCTTTGAAGAAACTTTGCAGCGAATTATTAATTGGGTTGCTCCTTGTCCGCCGTTTAATGCTAGTGGTTTGCCTGCGATCTCACTTCCTGCCATTTTAGATAACAACGGTTTACCTGTGGGAATTCAAATTATCGGGCGGCCGGCTGCGGAAGCAACTTTAATTGCTTTAGCGGCGCAGATGGAAGCGGCGAAACCTTTCCCGGTTTTAGATTTTAAATAGGGAAGAGCAAGAAATAAAAGCACGTTTCCCTTTTTTATAGGTATGCCAAATCAGGACTTGTGCGCGGCGAACAAAAAATCCGGTTTATTGCAGAATTTTCTAGTCAGCCATCCCATATTTGACCAATAAACCGAGTTGCTCGCCCAGTCATACTTATTACCAATTACGCTGTAATTTATTGATAATACCTCTTTAGATTGATAGACATTTTGATTATTTCCTTTTAAATATGGTAGCAGTTCGCTGCCAATATTTAGGGTGAAATTCATGTTAACTTCCGGCCCGATTACCGCTCCCGTTCCCGTTTTTCTAGTTCTTTTAGCAATCATGCTAATCGCGCCGCTGGTATTTGAGCGCTTGCGACTGCCGGGAATAGTCGGTTTAATTATTGCTGGCGTAATTGTAGGGCCCAACGGTCTCAATTTGCTGCAACGGGACGCTACTATTGTTTTGTTAGGTACAGTAGGATTGCTGTTTTTAATGTTCCTAGCGGGACTGGAAACTAGCCTCGACGACCTCAAACTCAATGCGGACAAAGCTGTCATATTTGGGCTGGCTACTTTTTCGCTACCGATGATATTGGGGACAGGAGCAATGCTGCTGTTGGGATATAGCTGGCTGGCTGCAATTTTAGTCGCTTCTTGTTTTGCTACGCACACGCTTTTAGCGCTGCCAATTCTCACCAAATTGGGATTGATGCGAACTCAGACTATTACTGCGACTTTGGGCGGAACTTTAATTACCAATGTGTTGGGACTGTTGGTGCTAGCAATTGTCGTCAAAGCTTACAAAGGAAATCTTACGCTCGATTTTTGGCTGGTTCTCATTCCATCTCTTGCTATCTATACTTTTGCTACTTTGTGGGGAGTCCCCAAAATCGGTCGCTGGTTCTTTAAGAAATTCGGCCACGACGAGAATGCCGAATTTATATTTGTATTGGCTACCCTATTTCTCGTTTCTTACGCAGCAGAATTAATTGAAATCGAGGCAATTATTGGTGCATTTTTATCGGGAATTGCCATTACTCAAATTATTCCCAAAATGAGTCCGCTGATGAATCGGATTGAGTTTATTGGCAATACGCTGTTTGTGCCGTTTTTTCTGATTTCTGTGGGGATGTTAATTGACCCGCTAATTTTGGTGAAGCAGCCACAGTCTTTGTTGGTGGCGGCGGTGATGATTTTAGCAGAGGTGGTAAGCAAGTTTTTTGCTGCTTGGCTACCGGGGAAATTATTTGGTTTTGAGTTTCCGAACATTATGGTAATGTTCGGTCTTTCTGTTGCTCAAGCTGCCTCTACTTTGGCGGCGATTACGGTTGCTTTTGACATTAAATTGGTCGATCGCGTAACGGTGAACGGCATCATTGCCATGATTTTAGTAACTTGTGTCGCTTCTCCTTGGATTGTATCTCGGTGGGGTCAAGAAATGCAGCAGCCGGGGTCGAGTTTGCCGACTGCTACTTCGGGAAAGCATTCATGGGGACAGCGAGTTTTAGTCCCTGTTGCTAATCCGAATACGGAAGATAATTTGCTGCGTTTGGCTTTGATTTTAGCAAAAACATCTCAGGGAACTTTGCTACCGCTGCATATTTTGTCCGATCGCGGGGAAGCAATTTCACCGGCAGATAAAATGCAGCAAACTCAACTTTTGACGGCTGCGGAAACTGTCGCCCATGCCGCTGCTTGTGCGGTTGAACCGATCGCAAGGATAGATGATGCGATCGATCGCGGAATCCTACGGAGTGCAACCGAACGCGAGGCTAGTTTAATTGTTTGCGGTTGGAAGGGATTTTCTACGACTCGCGACAATTTTTTTGGCAGCATCATTGACAATGTGGTAAGGCGATCGTCCGTACCCGTACTGATTGCTCGATTTCCCGATCCTCTCCAGAATACAGCCAGAGTTATTTTGGCGGTAACTGACACCGAGTTGACTCGGTTTGGATTTCAGGAAACCGTGGATATTGCTAAGAGTTTGGCCGAGGAACTCAAGGCGAGTTTGCAAGTGTTGTTGGTGGCGACAAAACGGGAACAAAGCAACCAAAGTGCGGCGGAGGTGGGAATTCTCTCTGAGATACCAGTAAATCGGGTTCGGGGAAATTTTATCAAGTTAGTTTCGCAGAATTTGTTAGAACACGATTTGCTGATTTTAACAACAATTTCTCAGCAACAAAATTTGTGGGAAAAACCGGGAACTCTCAAAGAACCGGAAGCAATCGCCCGGACTCACCAAAATATTTCGATGCTTGTTGTTTATTTTCCTGTATCTTGAGGAGAAGATTAACCGCAGATGATGTTATGAATCTGAATTCATCTGCGGTTAATATTTTAGGACTAAAGCCAACTGGCAAATTAAACAAAGGTATGTATAGCCTTTCTAAGTAACATGAGGTGCTCTGGCGGGCATAGGGCATAGGGCATAGGGCATAGGGCATAGGGCATAGGGCATAGGGTTCGCCCCCATACCTCACCACGCTTGAGAACTGCTAGAGTTGCGATAGACTCGCTCTTTCCTAAGCTAAGAAAGAGCGCACAAGCGCAACTACATACCTAAAATTTAAGCCCTATTTCTGACAATTGTGTAAGTCTTATATTTAATCCTAATCCAACGGAATTGCTAGCAAAATTTCCGCACCCTTGCGCGGTTTGGAAATACACTACATCGCTCTTTTCACTCGCGAAGTTGGTATTTTTTGGGCTGCCGATTAAAAAATCCTTCAACTCATCATCATTAGCACCCGCACAAGAAGTGTACTTAGGTACGGAATGTGCGATCTGCCAGTAAATATGCGTAGAGGCTTTGCCGATCGCACCCCGATGGAGGCAATTTCTCGGCATCTAGAACAATATCTCGGTATCTGGGAGAATTTTGAGAATATGGTGATCTACCCCCTCTAGTTCAATAAGGTAAAAATGAGCATCAGACCAAATTTCAGATGGTTTTCTTCAGTGGCGAGTGTTTTGGGTTCGATTTCGATCAGCCCTTTGAGTGGCACGACATCCTCTGTAAAAGCAGCAGAAACAGTTGTTGTCCGCAAAGGTATTTTAGAATCGTCAATATCGGTGGCGGATTTGCGCGAACTCGCAGAAACAGGAAAAGTCCCCGCCAGACTGCAAGCTTATGCCAATCTCCTGTCTGAGGAACAGCGGAATAAAATTTTTCGGGCGCTGCAAGCGAAAATTCCCCTCAATGTAGTAGGTCTGAGCAACTTGCTAAATACAGGCATCGGGACTGCCATCCTGACGGATTTGACTACAGTGATACCCAGACGCGACGGTGCCGGTGTGGAAGCGCTGCGAGCCGCTTTGGTGCAGGGAGCAAACGCGCCGGAAGGCTTATCGGTATTGAGTTTTATTGAATCTTATCCGAGCTCGCGAGTAGTGGTGGATCTCGATCGAGCTTTCACAGTTTTGGGAAATATGAACGCCAGTTTTTGGCAAACTCAGCGCTTTATGGCGGCGATCTCACCTCAGTTAGCAGCGGTTAAACCCGCGTTTAAGCTGCCTTTCGATCCAACCCAGCCCGGCCCTAATTTGGTGCAGGTACGGGCGCTAGATTTGAACGATAGTGCCCGCAATCGACTTATTCCAGTTGATGTGTATTGGTCGGAAGCTGCGACAGCCGACAAACCGACGATCGTCTTTTCTCACGGGTTGGGTTCCGTCCGCACGGATTTGCGCTACTTAGCCGAGCATTTGGCGTCTCACGGCTATGTAGTAGCAGCTTTAGAACATCCGGGCAGCAACGAGACGAATACCAATGCTGCGATGGCGGGGAAGTGTCCCTTGCTAGCTCCTCAAGAGTTTTTAGACCGTCCCAAAGACATCAGTTTTGTACTCGACGAACTGACAAAATTGAACCAAACTGATGATAACTTGCAGGGGAGAATGGCGATCGACCGATCGGTAATAATTGGCTATTCATTTGGCGGCGCTACAGCCTTGTCCTTGGCCGGCGCCGAACTGCAATTGAGCGGACTCAAACAAAGGTGTCAGGGGGATTTGATTGGGTTCAGCTTAGGCGAAGGCATTCAGTGCGCGGCGGCCGGATTGCCCGAAGAACGGTATCAGTTGCGGGATGGGAGGATTAAAAGGGCGATCGCCATGAATCCGATCACATCATTATTATTTGGAGAAACGGGTTTAAGTGCAATTCAAATTCCCACCTTAATAGTAGCATCTTCTGCCGACAAAACAACTCCCGCCTTAGCCGAACAAATTGCAGGCTTTCCGAAAATTCCATCTCCTAAATGGCTAGTTGGTTTGGTAGGAGGAACCCATTTAAGTGTCAAAGATCCCAGTACAACTTTAAACCAGGTTCGTAGACCGAGTACAGTAATTACCGGGGATGAAGTTGTCGGCGACCAAGCTGTTAGCACACGCAATTATATTAAAGCTGTAAGTTTGGCTACCGCCGCGCAACTAACTGCTGAAGCTGATAAATATGCAGTTTTTCTAACACCAGAATACGCGCAATTTGCTTCCACATCGGCAATCCCGGTGCGGCTAGTAACAGAAATTTCCCCGGAAACTAATGCAGTAGTGCAAACTTTTCTTAAAGGGAATAAGTAGTGATTAGTAATTAATAATTAGTCATCAGCTAATAACTAATTATTAAGAGTTGTAGTAATATCAAATAAGGTGACATGGAAATTATAATTGAGTGCGTCTTCTCGGTCGCTCCTGAGAGCACGGAGCCACACGGGAAGCTCCCACGGCACTCGGAAAATTATGATTCCGATGTCAGCGGAAACGATATTACGACTAGCAGCTTTTCCTTTTGTATGGGCGGCCGCTTAGCCCCGAAGGGTGTATTTTTTTCTTAAGCTGTTTCTGATATATTTTTTCCGTGCAAGGGCAAAATATAACAAACTGCTTCCACAAACTCTACTCCCAAACTGCGATGCCTAAAAAAAATCTTATCCCGCTATTGCTTCTGTTGGCAGCCCTATTTACCCTTTACGGTGACACTTTAACTTTTCTCCCCAAACCTGTAAGAGATACTAGTGTGGCAAGCCGAAAGTTCTTCGTCGGGTTGTGGCCAGATTGGTTGAGGCCGAGAGATTTCAACGAGAAAAGGCAACAGGATATTGATAAATTGCAAAAAAGTCCTAGCCCGAGTCGATAGTTTTGAGCTACCAACGACAAACCCGGTTTCTCTAACAATACCTAGCCATTTTCTTGTAGTATTGTAGGTTGGGTTAAGCGAAGCGAAACCCAACAGTACGATTTTAGATTTTGGATTGTAGATTAGAGATTTTTTATCCACTCTCTAATCTGTAATCGATTAAACTTAAGATTTTAGATTTTCCTCCCAGCGGTAAGGTGTGCATTGCACACCCTACAGATAGAGGTTATGCCTCCAGGGCTGTTTTAGATTGGTCTTCCCATCTAAAATCTAAAATCTAAAATCTAAAATTGATTAGGCTTGCTTTTTCAACCAGCTAAACATAGCTCGCAAATCTTTACCAACTTCTTCAATAGGATGTTCTGCTTCCTGACGGCGCATGGAGGTAAAACCTGGTTTGCCAGCTTGGTTTTCCAGAACGAATTCGCGGGCAAATTGGCCGGATTGAATTTCGCTGAGAATTTTCCGCATTTCGGCGCGGGTTTGATCCGTAACGATGCGGGGGCCGCGAGTTAAATCGCCGTATTCTGCGGTATTGGAGATGCTGTCGCGCATTTTGGCGAGGCCTCCTTCTACTATTAAGTCAACGATAAGTTTAACTTCGTGCAAACATTCAAAATAAGCTAATTCCGGTTGGTATCCGGCGTCAACTAAAGTTTCAAATCCAGCTTTAATTAATGCGCTCAAACCGCCGCACAAAACTACTTGTTCGCCAAAAAGATCCGTTTCTGTTTCTTCGCGGAAAGTGGTTTCCAGGATGCCAGCTCTGGTGCCACCGATACCTTTAGCATAGGCCATTGCCCGATCGCGCGCTTGACCGGAAGCATCTTGATATACTGCAAACAAACTCGGAACACCTTCCCCTTGTTCGTAAGTCCGTCGCACCAAGTGTCCAGGGCCTTTGGGGGCAACCATTACTACGTCTACATTGGCAGGGGGAACAACTTGGCCGAAGTGAATGTTAAAACCGTGAGCAAATGCTAAAACATTTCCTTCAGAAAGGTTCGGTTCGATTTGTTCTTTGTAAATAGTTTTTTGAACTTCATCGGGCAATAAAATCATGATGAAGTCAGCGGCGGCGGCTGCTTTGTCTACCGGGTGAACTGTTAAACCCGCGTCGGTTGCTTTGGCTGCAGATTTGCTACCGGGATACAAACCGACAACGACATTCATGCCACTGTCTTTGAGGTTAAGCGCGTGGGCGTGTCCTTGGGAACCGTAGCCGATGATAGCAATCGTTTTGTTGGCTAAGAGGTCTAGGTTCGCGTCGGTGTCGTAATACATACGGGCCATAATCTTTGTCTCCTGAGATGCAAATTGGGTGATTGACTGCAAAACTCTCATTTTATCAAAGTAGGGTACTTTTTTTGCAGAAATTTTTAGATTAAGATTTGGACGGGGGAAAATAAAGGGCGATCGCGCTGAATTTAGCAGGGTTTCTGGCAGAGTCTGCGATCGTCAAATATAATTGTCAATAGCGTGCTGTGCTTTTGAAAAAAAACCCAACTATAGCAATCGCGCCCGACGCTATTGACATTCTTAATGGCTGAAACCATTGCTGTTACTGCTTCTTCCTTCTTCCTTCTTCCTTCTTCCTTCAGCTATAACTAACTTTTTTCAGATGAAAATAAAAGCAATACATCATGTGGCGATTATTTGCTCGGATTACGAAGCCTCGAAAAAATTTTATGTAGAAGTATTGGGATGTTCCATTATCAAAGAAACTTTCCGAACCGAGAGGAATTCTTACAAACTAGATTTGCGAGTCGGAAACGGCGACACCATCGAGCTTTTTTCCTTTCCCCATTCTCCTGAAAGAATTAACAATCCTGAAGCGTGTGGCTTGAGACATTTAGCTTTTGCAGTTGAGGACATAGAAGCATCAGTTGCTTACTTAAAATCCCAACAAGTAGAAGTAGAAGAAATTCGCCTTGACGAAATCACCGAAAAAAGGTTTACATTTTTCCGAGACCCCGACAACTTACCATTAGAAATATATGAGAATTAAGGAGTTTATTTATTTTGTCAAGCCGTTATTAAGTCAACCATTCCGGAGTGCTGACTATAGAAATTGCATCATTCATTTCCATCTAAAATATAAAATATAAAATTGTATAATGGACATATTAATCAGAAACACAATCACCATCGGATTGCCGAGTTTAATGCTATTTATCGCCATATTAGCTACAGGAAAAACAGGTGATGCAGCCGTTTGGTCGGGTTTGGTCAAAGTCGGCGGTTCCTTTGGTATGCTGATCGGTTTAGGTGTGTTGGTATTTGTAGGATTTGTTGCCAATTATTTTAGTTATTTTGTGGTAGATAGCTTGCTGGTGAGATTTTATCAAAAGCGGCGAGTGTTGGAACACCCAGAACAACTGGTAACAGAAATTGATAAATTGCCGATTACTAACGACCTTAAAATCAAGATTAAATGGGCGGTGATGCACAGCATACCAAACAAAAACCTTAGTTTAAAACACATAATTTTAAAATGGTTTATTATCGCAGCAACTGTAAATGTCGTATTGTCAATAGTCGGTTATTTAGGACAATTCAACATTTTTTTTGAGTTGAGTTCCCATTTTAAACTACAATACCTGGTGGTTGGTTTCTCTACTTTTATATTTTTCGCTCTCGTGCGCTCAAAAAAAATATGGTGGCTGGTGAGCGCATTTTGCATTATTATTAATTTAGCGGAAATTGTTCCTTGGTATTTTCCAGCGCCAGCAGTTGCCGGAGCAACTCCCGGACACAACTTGCGGATTTTGCATTCAAATGTTTTAAGGGCTAATCGGCGATATTCTGAGGTGATATCGCTGGTTAAAGCAGAACAACCTGATATCGCGGTTTTTGTGGAAGTCAACTCAACTTGGGCAAAACAGTTATCGGTTTTAAGCGAGATTTTTCCTTACTCTTCTACCCAGCAAGAATCTGAGAGATTTGGCAGTGCAATATACAGCAAGCTGCCTTTAGAAAATTCTTCGGTTAAAGCCTTTTCAACGCGAAGAAAGAGCTTGTCGGCAGATGTTAAATTTCAAGGTAAAATCATTTCTCTGATTCTTGCTCATCCGACTGTGCCAGTCAAACAGGAGAGTTTTATAAATCGCAATAAACAGCTAGCAGCCATCGGCGAGTATGCAGCCCAAATAAAAAATCCGCTGATTGTGGTTGGGGATTTAAATACCACAATGTGGTCGCCGTTCTACAAAAATATGGTAAAAACCGGAAATTTGCGAAATGCGCGATCGGGGTTTGGCATTTTACCGACTTGGCCGACTTTTATGCCGCTGGCTTATATTCCGATCGATCACTTTCTAGTCAGCAAAGAAATTGGTGTTTTGAAGATTCGTACTGGCCGAAATGTCGGTTCGGATCATTTGCCGTTAATTACAGATTTGGTCATTTGAAGGCAGGATTCAATATTTTCTAACAAATTATTGATTAACTGTATCTGGTATTGCTGAATATTGGTCTGTAGCGGTTCTTTACTGTCTTGAAAACTGATAACTTTTCCGGCGATTTCCTTGTAGTGTTGCAGCATGGAAAAAGTATCGGTACTGAAGCGAGCGAGATAGTTTTTAGCAGCCTCGCTGCAAATTTCCGTTACTTGATTTAGATAAGCTTCTGACGATTCAGGCGGCTTTTCATTCCCAGTTCTTTTATTCAAAATATAGCTAGCACCGCCGACTACTGCGGCTCCCACCGGCCCGCCCAATAGCCAACCTAAGCCTGTGGCGATCGCCACTGGAGCCACTTCGCTGTCGATCGACTTTTGAGCTGGAGGTGGTGGCGGTTCGGGTAAGCTGACTTGTGGGGATGGAGGAAAGGAAATCAAAAGTGCGATCGGCTGTTCTTTCTCAAAGAATTCGCAAGCTTTATTTACCCATTCTGCGATGGTTTGCTGCTGATGTAAGACCTCTCGCTGAAATTTTAGCTTCCACGCATCAAAACTTCCTTCCTGAAGCGACAACGCCATTTCCGATTGATAGCGCTGCAAAAGTGTGGGCTGGTAAAGCCAAATCTCGAAATCGGAAACGCTTGCTTGAAAGCCTTTTGATATTAATTTTTCGGCTTTTTGTTTAATTTCAATTTTGTCTTTGTGCTTTTTTTGAGCAGTGGCTATTTCTGCGGTGACATTTTCAGCTTTGGCTCGGAGAGATTGGCAAATTTTAGTAGCTATAGCTTCAATTCTGGGCAACTTAACTGCTAGTTGTTCCTGTTGATCTGCCACAATACTTTGCAAAGCCGATTCAAACACGGCAATTCCTGTAGTTTGGGCGGCCGCCACATCTCCTTTCAGCCTCGCCCTCAAAGCCGGCAAAGCATCGACGCGGTAGATATTGCTGATATTGTTCGGCAAGTTAGAGCGAAAACTTTCGGCAACAAACAACAACCGATTGTATACTTGTTTTTGCTCGTCTGGTTCGAGTAGATTGAGAAAATTGGCAACAAAGAGTACAGTGTTGATGTTGCGATCGCTCAACCAATCTCTCAAGTTCTCCCGTTCACCTAAAGTCATCAATTTGCGAGCATCTAAAACCTGCACAACTAAATCAGCCGTTAGCAATTTATCCCGAACCAAATTATCCTGTTCTTCCCGGTCATTGGTTCCCGGCAAATCCAGCAATTCCACACCCGTTTTCAAGAATGGATGGGGACAGTAAACATTAACGGCCGCCACATCATCCCGCATTTGTCTCGCGTCGTCAAGGATGGCGTAGCGTTTCAAAACATCAGTCCCCGGTTCGCTAACTTCCGTGCCGTCTTTCAGGGTAATTTTTGCGTGCAATTCCTCGCCGTAGTTGACATAAATGGCAGCACCTGTAGTGGGCACAAGGTCGATCGGCAAAGCACGATTTCCAAGCATTGCATTGAGCAAAGTTGACTTGCCGTAATTAAACGGGCCAAAGACAGCAATTTGAAAAGTTGGTTTGGCGAGATAGTCGCAGATTGAGGTTGTATCTCGATACAGTTGCGAGTTTTTGTCAAGTTCGAGAATACCGAGTGCTGATTTGAGATAGTCGGTCAGGTTTTGATAAATTTCGGGTTGTTGCATATTGTTGTTTTATTTCATCTAGCTGATGCTAGGAAAGCTTGATATAGCGATTCAATACTCTGCGACTCGGCAGAAACATCAGCCTCCAATTTTTTCAAGCGCTCAGATTCAGCCTGACAATTAATCTCGCGAGATTCCTTTTGTTCGAGCAAATTATCTAACTCCGCTTTCCGAGAATTAATATCCGCATTCATGCGATCGCCCACTTCTCGTCCGTAAACATCAAAACACTCTTTCACAGCATCGTGAATCGGCTGCCACTGCTCTTGAGCCACCTGCGGCAGATATTTCACCAACTCTTTTTTCGCAGCTTTCACCAACTCTTTGCGAGCTCCGTCTGCTTGCAAAAACCCAACACCCATCCCCAATAAAGCCAAGTACAGCGGTCCCAAAACAATCCCCGTCAAACTAGCAAGAATCGTACTAACGCTTAACACAGTAATTAAATTCAGCAAGATATTTTTCCAATCAAAACCCGCTCCTGCCATTGCTACGCCCGCCAGATTTCCGGTCGTTAACGAGAACAATCCCATCGCCCATTTTGCCCAAGCTGGCGAGTTATCTTCGTTGGAGTTACTGACTACTGCTGGTATTTTTTGCCCAGTCAGTTTTTCTGTGATTTTTTCGGTCACTTTCGTGTAAGATGCTCCGTAATTTGCCGCACTTTTCGATAGCTGCGAAAATGCGGAATTCATCTCTTGTTCTGCTGTGAGCGTCCAAGCTGCTAATTTGTCGTTGATGTACTGCTCTAATGCTCGTTTTAGCGATGCTTCAAAGGCTTCTCGCTTGCCTTGGCTGAAGAAATCCAGAAATTTCAGATCCGGTTGATACCGCAAGAAATCTGTTTCAAAGGTATTTTCTAAATTGAGAACGTAGGCGCGGAAAGAATCTGCGATCGCCCGCGATTTACTATCTCTAACTTCGAGAATTTCTTGTTGAAATTCATCGCGAATGTGAGTCAGCTTCTTAAACTCTGGCTCAACTGAATTAATCTTTTCCTTCAACTCATTGACATCGCGATCGAGTAATGGTAATCGGCGCCCAACAGCCTCGCGGACGCGAGCAGAAATTTGACGCGCCAAAGTCCTCGCCGGACGCAATTCTGAAATCGCTCTTTCCTGCGTCAAAAACGTATTCAGTGCCGCCATAAACTCGGGAAAACCAGTTCCTGCCAAATCCGCATCCGGGTTTTTTATCCGCAACCTGAGCGCCTTAATGGAGGTAATTGCAAACACTCGCTCGTCGTAAATATCATGTCCTTCGGTTAAACAATATTCAGCCAAATTAGCTTGAAAAACCCGTCGCAGTTTCCCTTCTGCTTCTGCCAATTCTTCAGGATCATCCGGGTCAATCAAACTTTCCCGCACTTGATCCCAAGCATTAATCAGAAAGAAAATGCTCAATCCGCGATTTTTGATGTAATTTTCTAAATAACGTCTTTCACCCATGGTGCAAGGCTGAGTTGCCCTGAGTACAAACAAAATAGCGTGGCAGTTGTTGATGTAACCGAGAGATAATTCGTTGCGGGCTTCTGTATCGTTTAGTCCGGGACTGTCTACTATTTCTATGCCTTTTTCCAGCAAAGGTAAGGGATATTCTACTACGGCACAATCGATATCTGGAAATGCTGGTTTCTTTTCTTCTTCTAAACGTTTTGCCTCAGCGGGGTCAATTGTGTAGTTCTGTTTAAAACTTTTAAAATCTAGCTGTTTTGGGCTTTTGCCGTCATTGAAATAAACAGTAACTTTTTTTTCTGAACCATAGCGCAAAATCGTCAACAAAGCTGTACAGGGATTTACATCGCTGGGCAGTAAGTTTTCGCCGATTAACGCATTGAGGAAAGTGCTTTTTCCGCGTTTCATGTCGCCTAGCACTAACAGGCGAAAGACTCCTTGGCGCAAGTTTTTACTGGCGACATCAATGTCAGCGTTGTCTGTTTCTAGACCGAGTTTTCCCGATGCTTCTCCTGCTGCTAATTCTGATTGGTTGATGGCTGTGGCGATGTTGCTGAGGCGATCGGCAATTTCTCGGCGGACGGCGGCTACTCGCTCTAAATCGTTGAGAAAGTTGCTAGTTTTTACTTTAAGGTTCATGGGTATTTCCTGATAGTTTCCTGCTTGAAATTCTCAACTTTTGTCTTCTTCAATAAACATTTTGTAAGCAATAAAAGCAATGCCTCCCACTATCAGCGCGGCTGCCAGCCAAGATGCTATCCGAACTGCAACGATAACAGCAATGACAATGCCTGTAAATTGAGCGGCTGCTATAATTTTTCTGCGCCACAGTTTTAGTTTGCCATTAACTTGGCTGTCTGGTTCTTGGTACTTACTCGTTAGATGTTCGGGCACAGAGCGGTCGATTTCGGCTTCTAGTTCGCGGAGCCGAAGTTCTTGTTCGCGCTTCCGCAGTTCTTGTTCTTTGCGCCGGAGTTCTCGGGATTTGTTGTCAGGAGAATTCATAAATTTTAGCCTGTTTTCCGCTGGAAAAATGTGTTATTTTTTGTCAATGTTGCGGAGCGATAAGTTCTCTACGACTGTAACTCACATTTTCCCCGGTGTCTAGAAATGTTAAGAAATTTTAAAAAGGGCGATTCCCTACGGGATAGCTACGCTTCACGACTAATTAAGCCGATCGCCCTACGCCCTAGATTAGCCGCTGCAAATCATCAATAGCCTTCGGGCCCGATAGTAGTGCGATCGCACTCCGCTTCCGACAAATCAACCAAGCGCGATCGAAATAAGTTGCAGCCCGCTAATTGAGCTTTGCTTAACTTTGCTTTCTCCAAATTAGCTCGACTCAAATCCGCATATCTCAAATCGGCATTCGTCAAATCTGCATTGTACAAATCCGCACCTTGCAAATTAGCTTTCTGCAAATTAGCACCTTGTAAATTTGCGTGACGCAAATTTGCTCTTGATAAGTTTGCTCTTGATAAACTTGCTTCCGACAAGTTAGCTTGATAAAGTTGAATATCGCCCAATTCAGCCTCTTGCAAATCAGTTTTATAAAGATTAGCTTGCGTCAAATTTCCGTAGGGCAGATAAGCTCGCCTCAGAACGCTACCAGAAAGATTTATTTCTGTCAAATCTGCTTGAAACAAGTTATTTTCACTTAAGTCAACGGCGTTAAAGTTTCGCTGGCCCTTAGCATACTGAGCAAGCAATTCCTCAGCGCTTAGCTTTTGCATTTTCACTCCTCATGACGACAGCTACTGCAGCCAATCCATAACAGTAATTAATGGTTATTATTCTGCGTATTTATACTTAGGCATATTCTTATGTTAAGCTTGTGTAACAACAGTCGCATTTTTTCTAAGATTTTTTTTATATTTGTAAATTTCTGCCTTGCTCGACCAGTAAGCGGTTAGTAATGTCAAGATCGATCGAGAAACCAAAGCCAATCCTCTACTGAAATATGCCAGAACATCCTCTCTCCATTGCTGAGCACTACCACGAACGCACCAAATACAACCCTGAAACCATTGCTGCTAAAAGCAAACAGCTAGATTGGACAGAGCAACCTGTGCCTTTCAAAGAATATAAAATTGGAGCGTATTTTGACCTCAAGCCTTATCTAAAAGACCCCTCGGAGGATGCCGATGCCGATCCCGATGCCGCTTGGTGGCATCGGTTATCTAGCTTGTTGCTGTGCAGCTACGGGTTGACGGCGAAAGTCCAGACGGTAGACGATAGCTACCTGTATTTGCGCTCTGCACCGTCGGCGGGTGGACTCTACCCAGCAGAGGTTTATTTAATCTCCCGTGGCACTGCCCAGTTACCGGCCGGACTCTACAACTATCAGTGCAGAACTCATTCACTTGTTCATTTTTGGGACAGTCAAGTTTGGCCATCATTGCAAGCAGCTTGTTTCCAGTCGCCAGCGCTAGAAAATACCCAATTGGCGATCGCCATTACTACTGTTTTTTTCCGTTCTTCTTGGCGTTATGAAGACCGAGCTTATAGGCGAATTTTTCTAGACACCGGTCATTTATTGAGTAATATCGAGTTAGCTTGCGCCGTCAACGATTACCGACCTCACCTGATTGGAGGATTCGCCGACGAAGCTGTCAATGAATTACTTTACATTGACTCGGAGCAAGAAGGAGCGATTTGTATAGTTGCTTTAGCCGACTTGCTAGATATTGACCAAAACTTGCCTAAATTTAAAACAGCTTTGCCCGGAAACACCACCACTGATTACCCGAAAATTTCCGAAGGTCAACTGTTAAAATACCTTCACAAAGCGACGTATTTAGAATCAGACCCTACCGGATATGACGGCTGGAAACTTGAGGAAAGTGAAGGGGAATTAGAGGATAAATATAACTTTCCATTTTGTACTAAAGTTTCGACGGTAACTCCTTCGATTCCTTGGGGAGTGAACCTAGAAACTTTAGAAAACACTATGCTCAAAAGACGTTCGACTCGTGCTTATACAGGTGCTTCTTTGAGCTTGGGCGAACTGCTAGCTATGCTCGATTTTACTTACCAGCCGCAGCACTATATCGACCAAGGGTTAGACGGTTCTCCCGACTATTTCGATCTAAGTTTGATCGAGACTTTTATTGCTGTTTCGGGAGTGAATGGGTTAGAAGAAGGCTGTTACTATTACGCTCCGAAAGCTCAAGAATTGCGGCAAATTCGGTTTAAAAATTTTCGCAGGGAACTGCATTTTTTGTGTTTGGGGCAAGACTTGGGCAGGGATGCGGGGGCGCTGTTGTTTCACACGGCGGATTTGAACAGGGCTGTAGCAAAATATGGCGATCGAGTTTACCGCTATTTGCACATGGACGCGGGTCATTTGGGCCAGCGGTTGAATTTAGCAGCTATGCAACTGCGTTTGGGTGTCAGCGGTATCGGGGGCTTTTTTGACGATCGCGTTAATGACGTTCTCGGTATTCCTGCGGGTGAAGCTGTGCTTTATATTACAAGTCTGGGAAGACCTCGATCGTGACAATAAGTTAGTTGTTATTTGTCAGTAGTATTGCTTCACTAAGCCCAGGGGCATCTAAATTTTACAGTCAAGTTTGATGAAATTAACATCTTACACCATTCTCAAGAACAGGCAAGATGCCTGTTCCACACAGAGTGAAATTCTTGTGCGGTGGGCGTCCCGCCCGCCCTAAAAATACAACTTAAATGCGAGACAGCTTACCTATTTAATTTACTCTTTTCCTATGACTATTTGCCAATACAAAACCTGCTAAATATTCTGTCGAGCACTGATTCTGTCACTTCTTCGCCCGTAACTTCCCCCAATGCTTGAATTGCGCCGCGCAAATCTATTGTCCAGAAATCTAAAGGCAATTTGTTGCTAATAGTATCCGTGCATTGTTCCAGAGACATTTTAGCTTTGGTTAACGCTGCTGCTTGCCGCTGGTTGATTGCTAAATCTGAGTTTGCTGCTTGCAAATTTCCCCCGCTGACGGCATCTAAAATTGCTGTTTCTAAGTCTTCTATGCCTCGCTCCAGGGCAGCGACTGTGGTAACTATTGGGTGAATTTCCGAGGAAAAAGGTAGTTCTGGAATTGTTTTTACTAAGTCGATTTTGTTGATAATTATAATTAGCTGGCGGTGCTTTACTTGTGCGTAAATTTCCCAATCTTCCTCTGTCCAGCCAGATTCCGCGTCAATTGTCAACAACACTAAATCGGCTTGTTTTGCTGCTGCGCGCGATCGCTCAACGCCAATTTTTTCTACCTTGTCTTCGGTTTCTCGAATTCCCGCAGTATCGAGCACCTGCACCGGAATTCCGCCCACAACTAGCTGCGATTCTACCACATCCCGCGTCGTACCGGGCAAATCCGTGACGATCGCGCGATCGCTCTTACTCCACGCATTCAACAAACTCGATTTTCCCACATTCGGCCGCCCAACAATCGCTACTTTCAAACCAGTTCTCAACAATTCTCCGCGATCTGCGGTTGCCAAAATTGTTGACAATTCCTCCAAAACATGATTTATTTCCCAAGAAGTTTTAGCTTCATCTAAAGGCGGCAAATCTTCCTCAAAATCAATTCTTGCCTCAATTTCTGCCAGCACGTCCAAACAAGTTGTTCTCAATTTGCGAATTGGCTGCGCTAATTTTCCTTGCAAACCAGCCAAAGCACTTTGTGCAGCAGCAGGCGATTTTGCTCCCACCAAATCTGCAATACTTTCAGCTTGAGTTAAATCGAGCCTCCCGTTCAAAAAAGCCCGCAGCGAAAACTCTCCCGGCTGCGCCAATCTCGCCCCATTTTCCAAACACAACTGCAAGACTTGCTGCACGGCCATAATACCGCCGTGACAGTGAAATTCCACCACATCTTCGCGAGTAAAAGAACGCGGTGCTTTCATGATTAGCAGCAAAGCTTCATCGACTAATTCTTGAGTTTTGGGGCGGCGGATGTGACCGTAAAGAATGCGATGAGACTCCCAAATTTGCCGTCCTGGGGCGCAAAACAGAGTTTCGGCAATTTTTAAGGCTGCGGAACCGGAAACACGCACAATGCCGACGCTGCCTTGTTGGGGAACTATGGCGGTGGCGATCGCTGCGATCGTTCCTCCTTTTGTTAGTGATTCAGACATATTTATTATTCACACATTCAAAAGTTCTCTCAATCTCCTGTTTTTGAGTATCAGGCAATTGCTGGTCGGTATTTGAGAGTATAAATCTCTCGTTCGTCATTCAAAAAATTAAAATAGCCGCCCTTTAGGGCAAAATGCACCAGTTTCCGGGTCGAAGCGTAGGAGATATTTGGTAATATTTTCCCTAGAATCGCTAATTGCTCGTCGGCTGCGAGAGACCAGATAACTTGAATTAGGGATTCAACCAGTTGTACGTTCATGTGACTGACCTCCGGCTTGGTTGTTAAATTATACATATCTCATTGACAGGATAAACAATTTCAGCATTTTTTTTCTAAAATATTAGAAGAGCGTGACAACAGGGAGGGACTTAGCGAGCCAATCCGATCGCCCGTTTGTCCAGTCAGTCGATTTTAGATTTTAGATTTTAGATTTTAGATTTTAGATTAACTCCACAGATGAATCGGGGAGCTTTAACTAGGGTCTAAAATTTTGGGATGCTAACGACTCCTGTGGGAAAGCAACTATCCGTTTTTGGGTAGGAGTCACGGCTCGATCGAACTTAAATTACTCAGCCACATATTTTGGCTATTCTGATTTCATGCGATAATGGAAAATTGACCGAAAGCATCCAGGATACAAGCCCCCGGATTCATCCGTGGAGAAATAAAAAACCTGTATCCGATGAAACTTGCCCCCCGAATTTATCTGTGGGGTCAATGCTTCAATTCTTTAATCTAAAATCTAAAATCTAAAATCGATAGACAGGGTAGAGGGCAAAGCATGATTGGTCAACTTCTAGACAGACGTTACCGCATCATTAAAGTCACAGACTCAAGTGACGTGGGAAAAACTTATCTAGCAGCAGATACTCACCGTCCCGGGTATCCGCAATGCACGGTTAGAGAAATGCGACTCCCCGGCACAAGTTCACAAACTCCAGAATTAGTCAAAGTTATATTTCAACGAAACGCCGAAATAATTGAAAAGTTGGGAAAACACGACAAAATCCCGGAATTATTGGCGTATTTTGAGGAAAATCAAAGTTTATACTTAATTGAAGAATTTATTGCCGGTTCACCTTTAAGTCAAGAACTAATACCCGGTCAACCTTGGGAGGAAGACGAAGTAATTGGTCTGCTATCAGAAATATTAGAAATTTTGGTGTTCATACACGACAAAGGTTTCATTCACCGCAGAATTCAACCAGACAGAGCAATCCGGCGCGAGTCAGACGGTAAATTTGTATTGGTAGACTTTAGCTTAGACAAAGAAATTAACCCGGAACTTGCTAACTGTCATTTGTTGTCGCAAACTTCCCCGAACTCTGTTAAACGGCATGAGGCAAAAAAACAAGATTTGGCGGCCCAGGAGTTATACGTGCCGATCGAGCAATTGAACGGCAACCCCCGGTACAATAGCGACATTTACGCTCTAGGTACGATCGCCCAGCTTGCGGTGACGGGACTCTCACCCAACGAACTGAGTGCCTTAAAAAACAACAAAAACGAAATTCCCTGGCGAAACCGGGCAACTTGTTCATCGGCCCTAGCAGATATTATCGATCAAATGGTGCGCCCCGACTGCGAGGAACGTTATCAGGAGGCCGCCGAAGTTTTAGCAGACCTCAAACAAATCGCCGTAAAATTGGAGGTTGAGCCGCCGCCAGCCACAATCATCACGCACGCTATGAGTCAACCGCGAAGACAAAGCCAAACCAAACTGCTGCTGTTGGCTGCAACAGCGGCAGCTTTAATTCTGACGGCACTGATAATTTACTTTTGGCAGAGTCACAGTCCGGCGAGGTCAAAAGAATTGTTAGCCCGCGGTGTTAACAAGGCGCAGCAAGGTGACACAACAGGCGCGATCGCCGATTATACTCAAGCGATTGCCCTGAATGCCAGCGATGCAGAAACTTACTACAAGCGGGCAAACGCTCGCTACGACATGGGCGCAACCGAGCAAGCAATACAGGATTACACGCAAGCAATTAAAGTCAATCCTCGCCACACCAAAGCTCTCTACAATCGAGGTATGGCCCGCCTCGAAATCGGGGACAAGCGAGGGGCCGTGGAAGATTTCACCCAAGTAGTGCGACTACATCCCAGCGACGGTGAGGCATACTCTCAGCGGGGTTTAGCCTACTACGATTTGGGCGACTACCGCACAGCAATTGAAGACTACACTCAAGCAATTCGGCTCAGTCCCAACGATGCTACAGCTTACAGCAATCGCGGTTTAGCTCGATCGGCTGCAGGCGACAAAACAGGAGCAATGGCAGATTTTACTCAAGCGCTTCAAATTAGCCCCAAACAAGCTGGCGTATACTACAGTCGTGGTCGATCGCGGTTTAATCTGGCAGATTATCAAGGAGCGATGGAAGATTATACTAAGGCGATCGAATTGCAACCAGATCTCGCTGATGCTTATACCAATCGGTGCAGCGCTTACTTGAATTTGGCCACCTACGACAAAGCGATTGCAGATTGCACCGAAGGAATTCGCCTCGATCCAAAAGATGAAGCAGCTTACAACAACCGCTGCATTGCTTATCTGAATTTAAAACAATTTCAAAAGGCCAGCGAAGATTGCAGTTTGACGATCGGACTCAACGGCAACAATCCCAAAGCATACAGCAATCGAGGATTAGCTCGATCGGCTTCGGGAGACAAGCAGGGAGCTTTAGAAGATTTTACTCAAGCAATTCGACTCAATCCCAGCGATGCAGTAGCTTACAGCAATCGCGGTACTATTTACTCAGAACTAAAAAATTACCCTTTAGCGGTTGAGGATTTCGCTCACTCGCTACGGCTCAACCCCAACAATGCTAGCGCTTTTTACAGCCGAGGCCTCGTCCGCCGCCAACTCAAAGACCGTGCTGGGGCGATCGAAGATTTTCAGAAAGCTGCAACCTTGTTTCTAGAACAAGGAAGAGCCGATGGTTTCCAAAACGCACAATCACAAATCAACGACCCTAAATAAACTCTTAGTTTCCATTCAGATGTTAAAAAAACCAGAAAAAAGGAAGAAGGAAGAAGGAAGAAGGAAAAAGGAAGAAGCTCAAATTACCAACTTCCCCTTACCAACTTCCCCTTACCAACTCCCCCTTACAAATTCCCAATTACCAACTCCCCGTTACCAATTCTCAATTATAGATATGAACATGGTTGGTCAACTTTTAGACAGGCGTTATCGCGTAGTGCAAATCCTCAGTTCAGGAGCTTTTGGACAAACTTATTTAGCTGTCGATACTCGCCGGCCGGGCCATCCTCAATGTGTAGTCAAACAACTGCGCCCTCCCAGCAACACTTCCACAGTTCTCAAAACAGCTTATCGCTTATTTAAACAAGAAGCAGAAATATTAGAAAAGCTGGGAAAACACGATCAAATTCCATTTTTACTAGCTTATTTTGAAGAAGCAAATCAATTCTACCTCGTCGAAGAGTTTGTGCCCGGACACGCCCTAAATAGGGAAATTGTGGCCGGTCAACCTTGGCGAGAAGAACGAGTGCTGGATCTGTTGCAAGAAGTGTTACAAGTTCTCGCCTTCGTACACTCTCAAGGAGTGATTCACCGCGATGTTAATCCCTCCAACTTAATCCGCCGCAAACCCGACGGCAAATTAGTTTTAATTGACTTTGGTTCGGTTAAAGAAGTTGCGAGTCACGTCAGCGATCACGATACAGAGTTTCCGCGAACCATTGCTACTGGAACTCCGGCTTATATGCCGATCGAACAATTTCAAGGCAACCCGCAATTTAGCAGCGACCTCTATGCAGTCGGGATGATGGCAGTCCAAGCTATCACTGGTTTACCCGGTACGGATTTGCCCAAATTGCAAGATCCGAGTCCTTCTCATACGGGGGAAATTGTTTGGCGAAACCGATCTCAATGTTCTGTGGGATTAGCCAATATAATTGACAAAATGGTCTGTCACCAATTTGCCAAGCGCTATCAATCTGCGGAGGAAGTTTTGGTAGCTCTCAGCAAGTTGAGACACCGCCAAGAGCCTGTGAATACGGCTAACAAGAAAAGTATTGCTCCCAGCTTAGTGTCTTCTGATAGTTTTTATTCACGTTTGGGAAGTCGATTTTGGTTGCTGATTTTGGCGGGCGTCGGGGCAGCGATAGTTCTGATATTTCTGTTTAGTTATTGGAGCCGGCCGAATCCGATTAAAGCTAAGGAATATTACGAACAGGGAGTGGAAAAGTCTCGCAATCAAGATGCGGATGCAGCTTTGCAGGCTTTTAATAAGTCAATTCAATTGAATCCTAAAAATGCTGAGAGTTTTTACCAGCGCGGTAATGCTAATTATGATTTAAAAAAGTATCAAGAAGCAATTGCGGATTATTCTCAGGCGATCGCTCTCAATCCTAAATATGTTCAGGCTTATTTTAACCGCGGCCTAGCCCGTCACGATTTTAACGATACACGGGGAGCGATTGAGGATTACACTCAAGCTTTGAATCTCCAGCCAAACGATGTTGATACATATTACGAAAGAGGAGTTGCTTATTTAGAACTGCAAGATTACAAGGCCGCTATTCAGGATTTTACCGGAGTAATTCGGCTGCAGCCGAACCTTGTTAAAGCTTATCATTCGCGGGGGTTGGCTCGTGCTGGGAGTGGCGATTTGCAGGGGGGAATTGGAGATTATACTGAGGCAATTAAACTTGATCCTAAGAATGTTGATGCTTTTTACAGTCGCGGGAGAGCTCGCTTTCACCTAGGAGATTATCAGGGAGCTTTGGCGGATTATTCTCAGGTAATTGCGATCGATCCCAAGAGTGAAGATGCTTACGCTAATCGTTGCAGCACGCAGTTGAATTTGGGAGCACATCAAGCGGCAATTGACGATTGCACTCAGGCAATTTCGCTGAGTGAGGAGGATGGGGTTCCTTACAACAATCGCTGCATTGCTTATTTAAATTTGAAGGATTATCCGAAAGCAATTGCCGATTGCACTCAAGCGCTAACAGTAAATCCGAATGATTTTAATGCTTTTAACAATCGTGGTTTAGCTCGCAGTGCCGGGGGTGACGCCCAGGGGGCGATCGCAGATTTTACAGCAGCAATCGGCTTCAATCCCAACAATGCGGAAGCTTACGCCAATCGGGCTAAGATTTATCACGAGTTAAAGAATTACAATAGTGCGATCGCAGATTACGTGCAAGCTATTCGGATCAGTCCGAATTATGCTGCTGCTTACTACGGTAGAGGCATGGTTCGCCGCTCCTTGGGAGACAAAGCAGGAGCAATTAGCGATTTAGACAAAGCCGGCAAAATGTTTCTCGATCAAGGACTTACTGGGGGTTACAAAGATACACAATTTGAGATTGAAAAGCTCAAGTAGTCAGTTGTTAGTTGTTAGTTGTTAGTCAACAGTTAACAGTTAACAGTCAACAATGCCCCCTGCCCAATTCCCTTTAAGAGTTTTGAAGTCTCTTCACCAACTCATAAAACGGTTCCCAATTATCCTCAATAGCAATGGGCTCCCAAACAGCCTCAATTGTCGGTCTCAAGAGCGATTGTTCGGGATTGTGCTTCCGCAACCTGTCCGCCATTTGATCCATATCATCCGTAGACAAACTTTGCAAAACGTGATAATAAAACTGTCGCCAAGGTGCTATCAAGTCCGCCGGTTCCGCCTCAGCAAAAATTAGACTAGCATCATCTCGCCAAGTGCGATCGAACTGTCTTCGCAATTCAAAAAAGAAATCGTGATACTCAACTTGAGACTCCGCCAGCATTTTAATTGTCACCTTCAACAACTCATCTCCATCAGCTTCTGGCAAATCCTCAAATCCCAATCTATTGAGCATCAACCGCCGATAAGCTGCATTATAATAATCGCCAAACTTTGCCAAACCCGCATCCATATCAGCTTGAGGAATTGCCGCTGCTAGCGGTTCCTGGAGTTTCTCTAAATTGTCCCTACAAATCAACGGTTGATTGCCGTAACAATAAAGACCCGAATAGTCAAAATAAGCTGCTGTAAATTGCGGCTTGTAAGTTGGAATAAAAGCGAAAGGCCCGTAATCGAAACTTTCTCCCGTAATCGACATATTATCAGTATTTAGCACGGCGTGGCAAAATCCTGCTGCCATCCACTGAGCGACTAATTCAGCGACTCGCTGGACTAAATCTGCATAAAATAGCGCATACTTTTCCGGGGCCGAAAAACCAGCCTTGCTTGCTTCTAAATGCAGTTCTGGATAGTAATATTCAATAACAAAATCTAAAAGTTTTTTAGTTAAATCCGGGCGGCGGATATAGTGCAACCTTTCAAAAGTTCCAAACCGAATGTGAGAATGACTGAAACGCACCATTACGGACGATCGCGTCGGAGATGGTTCGTCGCCCCGCCACAAAGCATCTCCAGTTTCAACTAAACTAAAACAGCGAGATGTCCGCACTCCCAATCGGTGTAAAGCTTCGGCCGCTAAAACTTCGCGAATTCCCCCTTTGAGAGTAAGTCTACCGTCACCGCCCCGCGAGTACGGAGTGCGGCCAGAACCTTTAGTGCCGAAGTCGTAAAGTCTGCCGTCAGTGCCGCGAACTTGGCCGTATAAGAAGCCTCTACCGTCACCTAAATTGGGGTTATATGCGTTGAATTGATAGCCGTGATAGCGGAGTGCGAGAAAGGGACGGACGCAGTGAAATTTGCCGAACGCTTCGATGAAATGTTGGTCGGTTACTTGCGCTGGATCTAAACCCAATGTTGGCAATAATTGGTCATTGCGGAAGCGGAGAATATGCTGCGGAAAATCGGCTGCAGGGACTTCATCAAAATAGTCGCCACCGAGGGATTCGAGGGCGGGTTCGTAGTTGAGGGAAAGCAAAGGATTTGACATTTTTCTATTTTATCTTGAAATTGGCGATCGCTCCAAATTATATACAACTAAGGTGCGGACTGCATTGGTCTCAACAATTGCCTCAGACCCTTTTTCTCTCTCATTTATAGCCGAGTTCGATACCCTCCCATCTCCGGGCTTTTTCATGCTCAAATTTTAGCCAAGCTGAAGTTTGAGCATGAAAAATTAATGTTTTCCTCGAAGGGAAAAAGTTTTTACAGTCAATTTTATTGATAGTTGAATTAACCGTTTTCCTTGCTAAAAAGCGACTTTAAGGCTTGAATTTTAGTCGGATTCACCAGCTAATATACCAATTCCCTCTTTAAAATTGGTCAACACCCCGTAAATTGCCCAAATAGCCATTGCCCGCAAATAGTGACTAGCCCGAAAAGTTCCCCCCGCCGTAATCGCTTCCGGCGTCCGAAACTGCAACCCATTTTCATAAATCTGCTTCACCACCGCATCCGTCAATTTAAATGCTTTCTCCTCCATCCCCATCTGTACCAAAAAAGCCGCCAACCCAAAATTAATCCCCGTCCAAACTTCCAAAGGATGAGTTGCATTCGGATTTTCCGGCGAACCATTCAGCATCACCCCATTGGCCGCACCGAACTCGCCATCGTTGAACTTCAAAAAGCAAGAATCGTACACAGTTTCTAAAGCACTAGCTGCACATTCCGGTGGCACAATATCCGGCAATCCTAACAGTTTCGCGTAAAATTGACCGCACAGTTGGTCAGCCATCACCACTTCGGAATTACTCTCGCTGTCCAAACGGTAATATTGACCGTTCCACAGTTTTTCTTGATAGCTCGGTCTTGCTTGTAACAGCCAACTGTGATATAATGCAATCTTTGCTTGAGGGTTAGGAATTATCTCCGGTGCTGCATCTTCCAAGATTTCGCCGATCGCGATCGCAGCCTCCAGTGCCGCCAACCACAAACCCCCGCAATACGCACTGATTCCTCGCATTTGCCAATCATCAAACGTCTGATCCGGTGCTCCAGAATTCTCAGGAATTCCGTCCCCATCCTCATCAAAAGTTTTCAGATAAGCCAAAGCCTCAACAATTGCCGGCCAACACTCTTGCAAAAAGTCACAATCTGTGCCACCAGTCAACAAAAAGTCACGATAAACCTGCAACACAAAATCGCAAGGCAAATCCTTCCACAAATTGCAATCTTGATAGCTAGTATAATTCGTTTTCTCCCAAGGATGTTCATTAGGAGCACCCAAATCGTGGGGCGTCGCACCGACAGCTTTTCTAATAGCCGAAGCTTGATTCCAGCCAATAATTCTCGGCGTATCATCTCCCGCAGAAATTGCCCTAGCAAACGCTAAAACCACCGACTTTTCCAAATCCGGCCACAGCATCAACAAAGCAAAAGAACCGTAAAGCCGCACGTCCAAACTTTCGTACCAGCGGTAATCAATGCACTCCAAAACCGCAAATTGGCCCTTGGGATCGCGTTCGTCAGCCGCACTCCAAAGAGTACCGCCGTCTGTCAGGGCGTATAACTCGTTAAACAGCGCCATTTTAAAACTATCTGACAAATCTTTCCGTTCTAAAATGGGTTTTTGCCAAGCTTCAATATTTTCGCGCCAAGTATCCGAATGCTTCATTGCAGTACGAATAATCGGCCAAGCATTTTTGCCGTTGCGGCCGAAGAAATCCGTATAGCGACGGTAGTACCAAACTCCCGATGCAAACTCAGTAACGGGCAAATCCCAAGCTATAATAAAGGGAATTTTGCGAGTTTTTCCCGGTCGAAGAGTAAAGCGAACTGCGATCGCACAAGCCAACTGTTCTCCTGCGGCTGCGGCTGTCTCGTCTTTATCATCCAACAAGAAACCTTCAGCAGAAAAGTTGCGCCAAATATCATCACCGTTCCCCGCCGGGTTCCAGCGAGTTTGATAGAATACTTCTACCGCCGGATTAGTAATAGTTGCGATCGCCCATTGTCCATCCCCCTCTTGCGGTTCGTCCTCAGCAGTCAACCGCGTCATCACGCAACCGATGCGGTGAAAATCTTCCACCAACAAATTCAAATTGCCGGCACTTTCTCCCCACCGGGGTTGATAGTCATAAAATGGACTACCATCATCTCGAACCATCACTTTCGGCGACTTGTTGGCATTAGTAAACCAACCGACAATATTCTCCCAAGTCAGCATGATGCTGAGAGTAATCGGCGCATCTGTAGGATTGTGCGCCACCCATTCAAACATGGCAACTGGGTAACTGCTTTCCTGATAATTTTTCGGCAAAATTGGCGAAAATTGCTCGCAGCTTAATTGAGCCTCAAATACATTTTCGTAAACATACCAACTGCGCGGATACAAAGCATGATAAGTGCCAGAATTAGACTTTACCCCTCTCCCTTCATCCTGGTGTATTCTATCCGTTACATCCGTTACAAAATCCGCTGCCGAACTTCCTTCTTCCTTCTTCCTTCTTCCTTCCGATGGATACCATTTCCAACTAGATAAACTGCCATCAGTAGGCGGTTCAGTGGACAGTGCGAAAGCTTGTTTATTGCCTTGAGTTTCTTCAAAAACGCTGAACTGACAAGCGGGCAAACTGCGAAAAATGTGTTCGCCGCCGTCAATGTGCCAGAGGTTGAAGTCGCCACGGGGCGATCGCCCGATGCAGCCTGCACCGAACCCGCCCAGAGGCATTCCGTGCCAGGGTCCGTCGTCGAGATTGCTTGCGTAGCGGACTGTATAGGGATTCTCCCAACCGAGGCCGATGGGACGTTTCCAGGCCTGTGGGGGGATGTTTGGAGTTGATGTGCGATCGTTATTCATGTGATTAATCTTAGCGCTCGATCGAGACTTGACAATTTTTTTATTTAATTTTAAACTTTTATCGATCGAACAAATCCCGAATTTTCCGAAGATTGTTGACCGTTGATTGTTGGTCTAAAGCAATTGGTTTTAGGTTCCTAGCCTTCATCAATTCTCCAATCTAAAATCTAAAATCTAAAATCGCTTGGGCGATCGTCTAACGGGGCAGAATATCATCCAGGCGAAGTTGCAAGCTTTTTAACAGAGGAGAAATAATCGGTTGACCGAGGCGAAATTGTTGCTGGATGTAATCTTGGTCAATGAGTTGGCAAACGGTGATAGTAGGTTGTTTTGGTTTACCGATAAAAGCCACGCCTCCCAATCCGCGATAATCCACTATCCAATATTCTGGAATTCCTAAAAGAGCATATTCTTCAACTTTTCGGGCGTAATCTGTTTCCCAATTAGTGCTGACTACTTCTACCACCAATTTAACAGATCGCCCCAGCGTAATCACAGGTTCTCTTTCCCACAGAGGTTCGCTGACAATAGCAGTTTCATCTAATACGACAATATCAGGACGGCGGGCAGTAGCTGCATCGGAAAATGGACGGATCAAACAAGTGCGGGGAATGAACCAGAGTAGTTTTTCGGCTGCGATGGCGATGCCGATTTGAGTTGCCAGTTTACCACTGACGGTTTCGTGCGGACCTGTTGGTTCCATGTCAACTAATTCTCCGTCAGCGAGCTCGTAGCGGAAGTTGTCACAATATCGATCGAGGAATGTTTCAAAAGTTAGGATTTTTTGCGCGGTGTAAGCCATTGGAAACTAATAGTTTTTTGCTGAAAATCTTATTCTATCAACTCACCAAATCCCAACTCAGAACCTTTTCCGGCGTGTACCAAAGCCAACTTTTCGTAACGCTTAGCGTGTTCCACCAACTCGGCTGCTTCTTCCTCAGAGACATCCCGGAGGCGTTTGGCAGGCACTCCCGCAACTAGCGTGTGAGGGGGAACGTCTTTGGTGACAACCGCCCCTGCACCGACGATAGAGCCTGTTCCTACCCTGACTCCATCGAGGACGATCGCCCCAATCCCGATCAGGCAGCCCCGTTCAATGTAAGCTGAGTGAATCACGGCTCGGTGTCCCACTGTCACGAAATCCTCCAAAACCGTCGGTTTCCCCGGATCGCCGTGCAGAATTGCTCCATCTTGGATATTGGTACTTGAGCCGATCGCAATTCGCTCTACATCCGCCCGCACCACCGCCCCGTACCAGATACTAGCGCCCGCAGCCACCTCAACCCTGCCGATCACAACAGCGCCTTCAGCGACAAAAGCCGCTTGGGACAGATCCGGCCGGGGCCAATAGGAAGGAAGTGCAGACTGAGATTCGTTGAGATTGCTCATTAGTTGGTCGATCGTTATACTTCTAGCAGATTAGCTGGTTGTTGATACGGGATATAATAAAAGTATTTGGGACTTTTGCAGAGAAAATAGGCTGGGACGCAAATAAATGATTGAAGTTGCCTTGCAATACCCGATGTTTGGCCCGGAAATTCAGTGTCCCCACTGTCGCCAAACAATTCCGGCTCTAACGCTAACGGATACCTATTTGTGTCCGCGTCACGGGGCATTTGAGGCAGATCCAAAAACGGGGGAACTGGTTCACCTTCAGTCTGGGCGGCACTGGCGCCGCTGGGAGAATGAATGGTATCGCCAGCACACCCACCCCGACGGAATTCGGTTTGAAATTCACGAAGCGCTCGATCGACTTTATACTCAAGGCTACCGAGCAACTCGCGTGATCGTTGCTCAACGCTATCGCGACTTAATCAGCGCTTATTTGGAACGCAGTACGCCTTGGCGCGGCCAAGCGGAATCGCCCCGGCCGAGACTGTACGGTTTGCCTGTGGATTTTAGCCCCGATCCTCAAGAAGACCCTTGTTGGGAAGTGATTAATTTTGATTTGGAAAAAGAGCCGGGAGTTCCGATTAGATATCCGTATTTTCGGTTGTTTGAATAAGTGAATAAGTGAAGGAAGAAGGAAGAAGGAAGAGGGAAGAAGGAAGAGGGAAGAGGGAAGAAGGCTCTATTGCTTTTGCGTTAAAGATGCGACCATTTTTAATTCCGACTTCCGAGTTTACCCTCTCAAATATAAAATCTCAAACCGCAATTCCTACTTCCCAGTCTAAAATCTCAAATATAAAATCTAAAATCGAATGCACCACGCCTCGATTCGCACTGCTAACATTCACCGGGCGATCGCCTTTTACGAACAGTTGGGATTTACTGTGAGCGATCGCTTTACTACTGGTTACACTCTAGCCTGTTGGATGGAAGGTCTCAACGGACGCATCGAACTGATTCAAATCCCGGAACCAAAACCCGCACCGGATGCTTTCGGAGACGAGCATTATGTTGGATATTATCATTTATCTTTCGATTTAACTGAGGCGACAACTGACTTGCCTAGCTGGTTGGACTCTATGAAAGAACGGTTTGAGGAAGCAGTTAAAGAGCAACCCAATCAGTTTCAACCTTTGAAAGTTCTGTTAGAACCGACTCAACAGGCGATCGGGCAAAATGTTTACGAAGTAGCTTTTATTGCCGATACTGATGGTTTGCCTTTAGAATTTATCCGGCGGCTGAATTAGTTAATGACTAACGACTATGGATAATCATTCTCTCTCTCAACCGGAAACTGAGAATAGTTATTACTCTTAATCCCTCATAACGTTCCCTACCAACTTAACAATATTTTTATAAAATCTAGTAGATTTTTAACTAAAAATCTACTAGATTTTATTTTTGAATCTATAATATGAATATCTATTCATATTATCATTGGTTATAATATACCTAGGAAAAACCATGCAAAAAGCCAAATCGAGCGATTCCGGCTGCTGTAGTCACGACAACCACCACGATCGCAGCCATGAGAATCATAACCACACCGACCACAGCCACGACCACGACCACGACCACGACCACGACCACGGGAACGGAGATTTTAACCTCAAGCAAGAATTGATTCCTGTGATATTGGTTGTTGTACTATTTGTCGGCGGTTTAATTTTTGAAGAAAAACTCCACAACACCCCCTATTCTATAGGTGAATATCTGGTTTTCATCCCAGCCTATCTTTTAAGCGGATGGAACGTTTTAACCAATGCGGGTCGCAATATTTTGCGAGGGCGATTTTTTGATGAAAATTTCTTAATGACTATAGCAACACTCGGCGCTGTCGCTATTCACAAACTCCCGGAAGCAGTCGGGGTGATGTTGTTTTTCAAAATCGGAGAACTTTTTCAAGAATTTGCGATAGGGCGATCGCGTCAATCGATCCGATCGCTTTTAGAAATTCGCCCAGACAGCGCCAACCTCAAAGCAAATGGCGACATCAAAAAAGTTTCGCCAGAAACCGTAGCCGTCGGTGATATCATCCTTGTCAAACCGGGAGAAAAAATTCCCTTAGACGGTGAAATTATCGACGGCAACTCTCAGATTGACACATCTGCACTCACTGGAGAATCAGTACCTCGAACCGTGAAAGTTGGAGAAACAGTTTTAGCAGGAACAATTAACCAGACAGGAGTTCTCACCGTCAAAGTTACCAAACTATTCGGCGAATCTTCAATCTCCCGAATTCTGGAATTAGTAGAAAATGCCAGAAGCAAAAAAGCTGAAACAGAGAAATTTATCACCAAATTTGCCAGTTACTACACGCCGTTTGTAGTATTTGCATCGCTAGCAGTGGCTTTAATTCCGCCTTTGTTCATTTCAGCAGCAACTAATGCAGACAGATTTTTATGGGTTTACCGCGCGCTAGTCTTGTTAGTTATTTCCTGCCCTTGCGGATTGGTGATTAGCATTCCTCTGGGATACTTTGGAGGAATTGGCGGTGCAGCCAAGGGCGGTATTTTGGTTAAAGGCTCGACTTTTTTAGATACCCTGACAGCAGTCAAGACAGTTGTTTTGGACAAAACAGGAACTTTGACAAAAGGAGTTTTTAAAGTAGCACAAATTGTGCCTATAAATGGTTTTGCCCAAACAGAGTTAATGACAATAGCGGCTAAAGTAGAATCTCAATCAAATCACCCAGTCGCGAAATCTATTATGGAAGCTTACGGCGGAAAGATAGATTCATCGGATGTTAAAGATTACGAAGAAATAGCGGGACATGGCATCCGAGCAAAATTAAATAATCAAATTGTGCTGGCGGGAAATGACCGTTTGCTGCACCGAGAAAACATTCTTCACGATGTCTGCAATGCTGAAGGTACGATCGTGCATTTAGCGGTAGACAACCGCTATGCTGGGTATATTTTGATTGCTGACGAGTTGAAGGAAGACGCAGTACAGGCTATTCGCGACCTCAAGAAACTGGGTGTTGAGCGAATCGTGATGCTCACAGGAGATAATCAAGCTGTAGCCGATAGTGTTGCGAAAAAGCTCGGTTTAGATTCCTATTTAGCCGAGTTATTACCCGAAGGAAAAGTCGAGGCGATCGAAAAACTGATCGGTCAATCTAAAAAAGGCGATAAAATTGTCTTTGTCGGGGACGGAATTAATGATGCACCCGTGCTTGCTAGAGCTGATGTGGGCATAGCGATGGGGGGTTTGGGCTCCGATGTGGCGATCGAAACTGCCGATGTTGTGATTATGGCAGATGCACCGTCTAAGGTGGCTGAAGCCATTAAGATTGCCCGAAAAACTCACAATATTGTCTGGCAAAATATCATTTTTGCCCTGTCAGTCAAAGCGATATTTATTGGTTTGGGTGCTTTTGGTTTAGCGACAATGTGGGAAGCAGTTTTTGCCGATGTTGGGGTGGCTTTAGCGGCTATTTTTAATGCGACTAGAGTTTTGAAATAGAGTATTCGTAGACAAGAGTGATTTTTGCCGATCGACCTAATCTTAGTCGATCGCGCGTACCTCGCTTCAACCTCAAAAATATACACAATTTATTTAATATATACGCTGATTCCGCCGGAATTTTACCCATAGAACCGATCAAATTTAGCGGAATTTGTGAGATTATGAAAATAATATGAAAAAGATTGAACGGTAAAACCAATGACTGACTCGGAAAATAGCCCCAGCCTTCCTGAAGTCCACCGCAGCATCCCCGTTCCCAACAGCAAAGGTTTCTGGCGTACAATGCTGGCCTACGCAGGGCCTGGATATTTGGTTTCAGTGGGTTACATGGACCCCGGAAACTGGGCGACTGACTTAGCGGGGGGAGCAAAGTTTGGCTATGCGCTATTAAGTGTGATTTTGCTATCTAATTTGATGGCAATTTTGCTGCAATCACTCTGCGTGCGTTTGGGAGTGGCAACGGGACGAGATTTGGCACAAGCTTGTCGAGATTACTTCAGTCCGCAAGTCAGTTTTTTGCTGTGGATACTTTGTGAAATTGCTATTTCTGCTTGCGATTTAGCTGAACTTGTTGGCAGTGCGATCGGACTGCAATTGCTATTTGGCATACCCTTAGTTTGGGGCGTGTGCATCACTGCACTAGATGTGATAATGGTGTTATTTATACAAGGAAAAGGCTTTCGTTATATCGAAGCTTTAGTGATTACAATTATTGCAATTATTGGCGGTTGCTTTATCGCAGAAATAATTTTTGCCAAACCAAATGCTGGAGGAGTTTTAATCGGTTATGTTCCCAGCCTAGAGATTTTGCAAAATCAGGCAATGCTTTATATTGCGGTTGGTATTTTGGGAGCAACTGTGATGCCGCACAATCTCTACCTGCATTCATCGATCGTGCAAACTCGCTCTTGGGAAGAAACTGCTGATAAAAAATGGGAAGCAATTAAATTTGGCACAATTGATTCTACCGTAGCGCTCTCAATAGCTTTGTTTATTAATTCAGCTATTCTGATTTTGTCTGCTGCCAGCTTTCATTTTTCCGGCTATCAAGAAGTAGCAGAAATTCAAGATGCTTACAAACTGCTTTCTCCAGTGCTGGGTGTGGGTTCTGCTAGTGCAATTTTTGCCTTTGCTTTATTGGCTTCGGGCCAGAATTCAACCTTGACTGCAACTCTAGCAGGACAAATTGTGATGGAAGGGTTTCTAAATTTTAGACTGCGACCTTGGTTGCGGCGCTTGCTGACTCGACTGGTGGCCATTGTGCCAGCTTTAATTTCAATTATCCTGTTCGGTGAAGGCAGTACAACTAATTTGCTGGTTTTCAGTCAAGTGATTCTCAGTTTGCAATTACCCTTTGCAGTAATTCCCTTGGTAATGTTTACCTCAAACCAGCGCTTAATGGGAGAGTTTGTGAATCCATTTTGGCTGAAAGCCTTAGCTTGGTTAGTGGCTAGTATTATAGTAGGATTAAATAGTTGGCTGTTATTACAAACCATTTTCTAGCAATCTGAGGCTAAATAAAATTACAAAAACAAAACCCGCCGGCGCGGGTTTTACCTTAAAGCTAATTGCTAATGACGGTTTCAACTACTTCTTAGGAACAACAACCTCATTAGCAGCAACGGGACGCGCCGAGGAAGCGGTAGTTTTCAAAAGTGCGATCGCCTGCGCGTAGCAAGGATCATCCTTAGTCGCAACCAACATCGGTTTGTTAGCTAATTTCAGCTTTTGTTCGTCGGTGATTTCCACCTTAACATCAGGAGTAACCCCCTTGTGGCTGATATCCGTACCGTTGGGAGTATAGTAGTGAGCGATCGTCACCGCCAATCCCGAACCGTCAGCCAAAGAATGCACCGACTGCACCAAAGCTTTGCCAAAAGTTTGGCCGCCCATCACAGTTGCGCGCTTGTTATCCTTCAGAGCACCAGCCAAAATCTCGCTGGCGCTAGCCGAGTTGTCGTCCACGAGCACCACCAAAGGCTTGTCAGTGAGCGCAGTGCGATTTGCCTTCATTTCCTGAGAATCGCCCGCGCGATCGACTGTGCGGACGATCGCCCCTGTATCCATCCACATCCGAGCGATATCAATGCTTACTCGCAGCAACCCGCCGGGATTCCCCCGCAAATCCAAAACAAAAGCGTCAGCTTTCTGAGCCGAGAGCTTTTTAATCGCCGCCTCCATTTGTTCGCCCGCGTGGGAGCTAAACTCTTGCAAACGGATGTAACCGACATTCTTACCGCCTTCATTCTTGAGGCTGTAGCGAACCGCTGCTACCTCAATTCTCGCCCTAGTCAGAGTGATATCAAACTCGCTTTTGCCCTCACGAGCAATCCGCAGCGTTACTTTCGTGCCTTCCTCGCCCCGAATTATCTGAGCCGCATCCGAGACAGTCATGCCTTTGGTAGTTTTGCCGTCAATCACCAGAATCGTATCGCCCGCTTGAATCCCTGCCTTCAGGGCCGGGGAATTTTCCATCGGCTCGACTACGGTAATCGCTTTGGTTTTCTCGTTTTCTTCCAGCCTCATCCCCACCCCTGTCAGTTCCCCAGAGGTTTGATTCGTCAGCGCTTCGTACTGCTTCGGGTCCATGAAGCGCGTGTAGGGGTCGTTTAATTTCTCTAGAGCTTTGCGGAGGGCGGTGTAGGCAGCTTCGCGAGAGGTATAATTTTTGCTCAGCAGTTCTTGGCGGGTCACTTGCCAGTCAGTCTTGTTAAAGCTGCCATCAACATAGTCTCGGTTTACAATTTGCCAAGCTTCGTCTAAGACAGCTTTGGGGCTATCTTGAAGCTCGGCGCGGACTGATTGACTCAGGCCGGGAACGAGTAAAGATATCGAAGCGGTTGTTGCCATCGCCCCACTGAACAGGGCTGCCTGTAATTTAGAAAAGCGTCTGCGGGCTTGATTCATTGAATTTGGCTCAATTCGATTTTAGATTTTTGATTTGAGATTTTATATTGCTAAAAAATCTCACACTACTACTTAAACTATTGTGTGGAGGCTCCACCATCCCTTTGGACAGTTTAACGAGATTTATTGTCGATCGCCAACCAATTATTACTCTCTTTCAATAAACTTAATTTAAAACTTGGATTTATAAAGTGCCGTGGAAGCTAAAATCGAACAATTTTCGCGTAAGTGGTTGAGCCTGCTCGTTAATGGAGCTATCGGTCTAGCAGCGCTGGCGGGGGTCGTCGCCATGCAGTCTAGCCGGGAGTTGGGCGGAATGTCCCTAGTTGGCATTCAGGGGCAAAAGCCGCTGTCTGCAATGTCTGCTGCCAGTTTCAAGCAAGCCGCACAGCAAGAAGCGCAGCAAGAAGCCCTGCGGCTAAAAATGCTCAAAACAGTCCCTAGTTTTGGGTTTGATAATTTAATTGCAGATTGGACATTTCTCAAATTTTTGCAGTATTTTGGCGACGATGAAGCGCGAGATGTAACGGGCTACAATCTGAGCCAAGATTATTTTGACATAGTTACGCAGCGCGACCCGCGGTGGGCTGACATCTACCTGTTTCTTTCCACAGCTATTTCTTTTTATCAGGGAAAGCCTGAAACCGCTGTTAACTTTATAGAGCGTGGTACTAGGGCCCTTGCCGTTTCGCCGCAACTTCATTCCCAATCATGGATAGTGTGGCGAACTAAAGGTCTTGATGAGTTGCTGCTGTTGGGGGATATTCCCGACTCAATTCGCTCCCACGAAATGGCCGCTGATTGGGTGGAAGGAAGCCCGGAAGGGCCGAAATTGGCGCCGATATTTCGAGCAACTGCTGAGTATTTACGCCGAGATCCCGATAGCGTGCCGGTGCGGTTTACTGCTTGGAGCACGGTTTATGCTCAAACAACTGATAAGGTGGTGCGTCAAAGGGCGAAACAAGCTCTTGTCAAGTTGGGAGCTCAGGTGCAAAAAGATAAGGATGGAAATGAGAGTTTTATTTTGCCGCCTCGAAAGTAGTTGACTGTTGACTGTTGACTGTAATTCTCCAATCCAAAATCTAAAATCTAAAATCTAAAATCTAAAATCAGCTTGAGTTAGTTCGCGCCATTCACCGGGTTTGAGGCCTTCGAGACGCAAATGCCCGATCGCGCATCTGACCAGCCGCAGCGTCGGAAACCCTACTGCTGCGGTCATCCGGCGGACTTGGCGGTTGCGCCCCTCTGTGAGAGTCATTTCCAGCCAAGCTGTCGGCACGTTTTTACGAAATCTAATCGGCGGTTCGCGGGGCGGCAAAGGTGGTTCTTCTAACAATAATTGCACTTTTGCCGATCGAGTCCGATAATCTTGAATTGTGACACCTGTCTGCAAAGCGGAGATCGCACTTGCATCGGGAATTCGTTCCACTTGCACCCAGTAAGTGCGGGGATGAGCGAATTTCGGGTCACTGAGGCGGTGCTGCATTTGTCCATCATCGGTTAGCAGCAACAAACCTTCACTATCGCGATCGAGCCTTCCTACTGTATAAATGTTAGGAATAGGAATATAGTCTTTGAGAGTGCTGCGTTTAGTTTCGCTGGAGTTGTCAGTGAATTGAGTTAAAACATCGTAGGGTTTATAAAATAGAATGTAGCGATAAGGCATGACAATTAAACAATAAAAATGTACCAACAGTGCGAGATAAAACTATATAACATCCTCAATAAACCCCTTCCTCTCTATCTTTTCTCCCTCCTCTGCGCCCTCTGCGCCCTGTGCGGTTCTTAAAAAAATAAATCTTATTAACCAACGATTCAAACCTGCTATAAAATATTGAGCCTTTAAAACCCTCACAAATCTCAACTACCCAATTTTACCATGCCCGAAGCCACACACCGCGTTTGCATCGTCTTAGGAACTCGCCCGGAAGCGATTAAACTAGCCCCAGTCATTCAACTGTTCAAAAGTTCTCCAACCTTTGACACCCAAGTAATTTTAACCGGTCAGCACCGAGAAATGGTCGAACAAGTAATGCGAATGTTCGATCTAAAAGCCGATCGGGATTTAGCAATTATGCAGCACCAGCAAACCTTGACAGATATTACATCCCGGAGTTTGCAGGGTTTGGAAGCCTTGTTTAAAGAATTGCAGCCCCACATCGTCTTAGTTCAGGGCGATACAACGACAGCATTTGCCGCTACTTTGGCTGCATTTTACCAAAAAATACCCGTAGGTCACGTAGAAGCCGGATTGCGGACAGACGACGTGTTCAATCCTTACCCTGAAGAGGCTAACCGACGGTTGATATCTCAGCTCACAAGGCTGCATTTTGCCCCGACAGAGCTGGCCCAAGAGAATTTAGGGCGATCGGGCGTTTTGGGAGAAATTCACCGTACAGGCAACACAGTAATCGATGCTTTGCTTTCTGTCGCCAAACGCGAACCAGAATGCAACATTCCTAACTTAGATTGGAGCAAATATCGCACTATCTTAGCAACAGTTCACCGCCGCGAAAATTGGGGAGAACCTTTAGCAGGAATTGCTCACGCATTTCGCCAAATTTTAGATAATTTTCCCGATACAGCCTTGCTCTTACCTCTACACCGAAATCCAACTGTTAGAGAACCTTTGCAAGCTCTTTTGGGCGACCATCCAAGAGTCTTTTTAACTGAACCTTTAGATTACGCAGAATTAGTAGGAGCGATTCAGAGATGTCATTTAATTCTCACGGATTCCGGTGGATTGCAAGAGGAAGCACCTAGTTTGGGCAAGCCAGTTTTAGTATTACGAGAAACCACAGAAAGACCAGAAGCAATTTCTGCAGGTACTGCTAAACTGGTTGGCACTAATTCTGATATAATTTTCACAGCAGCAGCAGAATTGCTCAGCAATTCCGAAGCTTACAACGCAATGGCAATGGCAATTAATCCCTTTGGTGACGGTTTGGCGGCTTCGCGGATTTTGAAAATTGTTGAAGAGTATTTTAGTTAGCTACCCCTCGATTATTCGCCGGTTGAAGCCGCAACTATACAAAATTTAGTCCCCGCAGAGGGAGACTAATTCTTGTTAAAAAAAGTCGGTTTCTGCCTCCCTTCCCGAATTACCAATCCCCACCGCCACCCCCACTACTAGAGTCGCTACTGCTACTGCTGTAGTCGCTACTGCTGCTACTGCTGTAGTCGCTACTGCTACTGCTGCTGTAGTCGCTACTGCTACTGCTGCTGCTGTAGTCAGCACCCGCACCGCCACCGCTGGAATTGCCACCGCCAAAGCTACCCCCGCAGTCGCTGTTGCTAATACTGTAGTCGCTGCTATTAGTGCTGTAGTAGCCACCGCAATCATCGCTACTACTGTTACTGCTGTAGTCCCTAGTGCTACTGTCATCAATGCTGTGACTGCTGTAATTGGGACTGTGACTGCTGTAATTGTGATTGTTACTGCTGTAATTGGGAGTGTGACTGCCGTAATTGCGATTGTTACTGCTGTAATTGCGCGGATAACGGCGGTGGCGGTAACGAGATATCCGAGAAAATAAGCTGCGAAATATCCTGAAGATAATGAAACAAGGTATAAATGCTATGAATGCTATGAATAACAACCCTAGTAAGCCATAGATTAAATTCGATGAATCTTCACCTGTGGATGTACTATTGCTAATAACTGGCGATTGACTAGGTATTGGTGACGGTTTCACCCCTTGAGATGGTACGATTGGAGCAAAAGGCAGCGTGGTTTGAGATTGAGCATTTACCATCGGAGTTTGTAAAACATTTACTAACTCCTTTGTCCCGGCTAACGTGCCCCCATCAAAGTCCTGCTGTTTAAATCTGGGCGTAATTTCGTTTTTAATAATTCCCACTACCTGTGCATCGGGTAAAATGCTTTGAATGCCAGAACCTGTTTCAATTTGAACGCGGCGTTCACCAGACGAAATCAACAATAAAACTCCGTTATTTTTACCTTTTTTGCCAATACCCCAAAAGTTAAATAATTCAGTAGCAAATGCTTTTGGTGTCGCAGATGGTTTAGTATCAGGCACTGTCACAACAGCGATTTCTGAACCATTTTTCGCATCTAAATCCGAAATCATTTGATTTAGTTGAGTTTCGGTGCTGTCGCTGAGAATGTTTGCCTTGTCCGTTACCCAAGTATTATTGAGTTGACGGGGATTCGGTACTTCTTGTACTGTTATAGCTTGGCTCGTTAGGGGAAATGCAATTGCCGCAAAGCACAGCCAACTGCTCCAGATGATTTGTTTGTTGCTAAATTGTAACTGCATTGCTTCAGTCTCCTGAATAACTGCTAGTCTGAAAATGACATATATCTGTCCGCCTAATTACAATTAAATAACCAGCTCACTGTCATGTCAATTCATATTATTCAGAAGTTGGGTTCATAAAAATCATAATTTTAGGTGCGCCATCAGCACTTTACATTTATAGTCCTGGACGCAGGGTGGCGAGAAACCGGGTTTTTAACCAAAATAATTGCTGAAAACCGTTAATCTGGGTTCAAAAACCCGGTTTCTTAGTGGGCGAGTGCGAGTGCGAACTAATTTAGATATTGTTAAGGAGAGGGAACTGGTGGCATAAAATTGCTACTGCCTTTATAACCGGATAAAATAGCCAGTTTTTCCAAAGATTGCCTGCCCGTGTAATATTTTCCCCGAATTTCCCAAGTGGGATAAGCTTTAATATTGGCAGCTTTGCACAAATCCGGTTGAGCATCTTTGCCTCTGGGATCGCACTCAATGTAAGTAATTGCGGTAAATGCTTCTTTGCCGAAAAGTTCTTGTTGCGTGTGACAGTGAGGACACCAGTAAGCACCGTACATTCTAGCTTTGATTGTCTGCAAATGGGTTGCTAAAGCTATTTGATCCGGCACGGATTCACTGCGAATAGGTGGCGCTTCTTGTTCGGTAACAGGCCGTGCAAAAGGGGGAGGAGGAGGGAGGGTTTGTGCTAATTTTTGAGTGGGTTTGTTGCTGAAACTGAACTGTGCAATTCTTCCGTCTGCTTTGGTAGTGACGAAAATCCCCAAAGTCAGGAAAATGCCGATCGCACAAAAATTAAACTTGCTTACTCTCATCTTGGATTTCATCTTGAATTTGCTAGGATTTCGCGAACTTGATTCATAGCCTCTACAGCATTGTTTACCACAAAGATGTTAAATTGTGCTAAACCTTGAAAAAAAAGTTGACTTTCACGGCTGTGATTTAACAATATAACTTGTTTGTTAGCTTTGAGTGCGAGGGCAATTTCCGAAGCTGTGCCCGTCCCCATACCGCAGGCAATTATTACATCTGAAGAAAGAACGTTAATGTTATTTCTGGCGTTTCCCATATCGGTGACAATGGCAATATCTACAGCTTCAAAAATGCCGCGAGTGTCATTTCCCGGAAGGATGCCGACTGTTAAACCGTTAGCTGATTTTGCTCCTTTGTTGGCGGCATCCATGACGCCGACATTTCTGCCACCAGTTAGCAATATCCATCCTGCTTCGGCGATGAGTTGTCCGAGTTGATAGGCGTTTTCTAAGTCGGTTGATGTGGCACTTTCGCCGGCGCCCATGATGCCAATGATGATTTTTTTCATAGTTTTGGGGTAAATATGGTGTTATTAATACTTGCGAGTTTTTGGCACTATCTACGAATGTATTTTATCATATAAATAGTGGCTTATCAAAACAGCTTTTGACACAATTAACTTCCTGAATTTTCCTAGTATTTTTACTATGAAATAGCAAACATTTAAACTAGATGAATCTCAGATAAAATTTTTAGAACTCTGTCAAAACTATGGATTTAAAGATCCTAGTGAATTGGTTAGGATAGCGATTCAACGGTTGGAATTAGCGTTAGAAACCGAGCAGTTGAAAGAATCGGCGATGCTCTATGCGGAAGTCTATGCAGAAGAGACAGAGTTACAGGAATTCGGGGAATTAGGTTTAGAAGAATGGCTGAGGGAATAAATTAGATTAAATTGAGAGAGTATAAAATGTAGGCTAAGTTAAAATTAACAAGTGAGAGATAACATGAGTGTCGCCCAAAACCCGGAAACAAAGCTGATGGAAAAAATCCGTAGTTTACCGCCCGATAAAATTACGGTATTAGAAGATTTTATCGATTTCCTTTTAACGCGAAGTGAAGATCGTCTGCTCGTTTATACTGCAACTAAACTCTCAGAAGCAGCTTTTGCTAAAATTTGGGATAACCCAGAGGACGCGGAGTATGACGAGTTATAATTTTGGTGATGTGGTTTTAGTTCCGTTTCCTTTTACCGATCAAACTACCACTAAAAAAAGTCCAGCAGTTGTGATTAGTTCTGACGTTTATAATGCTGAATACAGCACTTTGCTTAACGATTAGGTACAATATTAGAGGTGGTAAGAAAGAGAACAATGAAACCCTACTCCCTAG